>NZ_JBHJQP010000071.1:0-37070 GCF_042262625.1 Streptomyces sp. NPDC056347
GCCTGGTCGGGAGCCCCCGTCCACCGGCCTTCAAGAACATCTCCTTTTGGTTGCGCGGCGTGTCCGGGGTTCCGGCACACGCGCCTGACAGTGATGGACACCTACGCATGAGACGTGGAACAGGATCTACCTCCAGGAACAGAGTGTTCCGGCGAACATCGCTGGCGGTATCCGCCGTGATGGTCGCCACCCTGCTTCAGGCGGCGGCAGCTCCCGCCGCGACGGCCACGACATCAAACCTGCCCGGCCTGCCGTCGGCGGAGAAGCCGGTCGAAGGGGTCAGGGAGGCCAAGGCCAAGCCCCGGCCCCGGACCTCGGGGGCCAAGGTCCCGTCGAGGGCTCCGAAATCGGAGCTGCCCGAACCTTCCGTGGAGACGGTCTCGATACCCGGCGCCGACGCCAGGGGCTCCGCGAGCTTCGCGGTCCCCGGCAAGCAGCCGATCGGCATCGGCCGGGCCCAGGGGAAAGCACTGGACAAAGCGGTGGGCAACGCGGCGACCAAGGGCAGGAGCTCCGGTGAGGTCCCCGCACCGATCAGCGTGACCTCACGTGTCCTCGGTAATGAGCAGGCGCGTCGGGCAGGCGTGAACGGTGCCCTGTTCAGCCTCACCCCGAAGCCCGCGAAGAACCCGAACACCGGTACGTCTGCGAAGAATACCGACTCTGCTGTTCCCGGCGCCGGCCGCAGCTCCGTCGCGCTGACCGTCGACTACGCCCCGTACGCGGAGCTGTTCGGCGGCTCGTACGCCTCCCGCCTGCGCCTGATCGAGCTGCCGGCCTGCGCGCTCACCACCCCGAACGAGCCGCAGTGCCACACGGGCGAACCCATCGCGTCCACCAACAACACCGCGGAGCAGAAGCTCACGGCGAAGTCGGTGAGCCTGCGCGCGGACGGCCCGACCGTGCTGGCCGCGACGGCCGCCGCCGCGGGCGACAAGGGAGACTACAAGGCAACGCCGCTCTCCCCGTCAGCTACCTGGAAGACCAGCCTCAACACCGGCGACTTCACATGGTCCTACGCCATCGATACTCCCGGGGTCCCGGGTGGTCTGAAGCCCGACGTCGCGCTCTCGTACTCCTCCGGAGCCATTGACGGCCGCACCGGCGGAACGAACAACCAGGGCTCCTGGGTCGGAGACGGCTTCGACCTGTGGCCCGGGTACATCGAGCGCCGCTACAAGCCGTGCGCGGACGACGGTGTGAAGAACGCCGACGGCAACAAGCCCGGCGACATGTGCTGGGCATACGACAACGCCTTCCTCTCCTTCAACGGCTCGGGCGGTGAGCTCGTTCCGGCGGGCAACGACGAATTCAAGCTGAAGCACGATGACGGCACCCGGATCAAGCGCCTGGAGCACGTCAACCGGGAGAACGGCGACAACGACGGCGAATACTGGCGCCTGACCGACCCGCAGGGCACCCGCTTCTACTTCGGCTACCACCGGCTGCCGGGCTGGAGCACGGGCAAGGAGACCACGGAATCCGCCTGGACCCTTCCCGTCTACGGCAACGATGCCGGCGAGGAGTGCCACGCCGACACCTTCGCGGACTCCTGGTGCCAGCAGGCCTGGCGATGGAACCTCGACTACGTCGTCGACACCCACGACAACACCATCAGCTATTACTACGGCAAGGAGGCCAACTCCTACGGCCGCAACCTGAAGGCGTCCGACGACACCTCCTACACGCGCGGCGGCTACCTGAAGCGCATCGACTACGGGCAGAAGGCGACCGAGGTCTACACCTCGAAGCCGCTGGCCCAGATCCTCTTCGACAACTCCGAGCGCTGCCTTCCGGAGTCGGGCGTCACCTGCGCGGCGGACACCATCGACAGCAAGTCGTTCTACTGGTACGACACGCCCTGGGACCTGAACTGCAAGGCCGGCACCAGCTGCGACGGCAGTCGGCTTGCCCCCTCCTTCTGGACCCGCAAGCGGCTGACCGGCATCGCGACGCAGACACTCAAGTCCGACGGCACCTATGCCAAGGTCGACTCCTGGAAGCTCGGCCACCGCTGGGGCCAGGCGGACATCGACTACCAGCTTCTGCTCGACAGCATCCAGCACACCGGCGAGTCCACGACGCCAACCGTCACCCTGCCCAAGGTAACTCTGCAGTACGTGCAGTTGGCCAATCGTCTCGACAAGACCGGCGACGGGTACGCCCCGTTCATCAAGGAACGCCTGACCTCGGTGTCGGACGAGTACGGCGGTCAGGTGACCGCCAACTACTCCGATCCCGTGTGCGACTGGAACAACCTCCCTACCCCGGAGACCAACACCACCCGCTGCTTCCCCCAGTTCCTCGGCGGCAGTGACACCGAACCCGCTGAGAAGCACTGGTTCAACAAGTACGTCACCACCTCCGTGACGTCGACCGACCGCATCGGCGGCGCTCCCGACCAGGTCACCCGCTACGACTACCTGGGTGGGGCGGCCTGGCACTTCGACGACGACGACGGCCTGACCAAGGAGAAGGAGAAGACCTGGTCCCAGTGGCGCGGATACGGCCAGGTCCGGGTCCGCACCGGCGGTCAGGGCGGCGACGCCGCCATGAAGACGCAGAAGGACTCCTACTTCCTGCGAGGCATGGACGGTGACCGGAAGAACACCTCCGGCGGGACGAAGTCCGTCACCGTGAGCCTCGACGCGGGCGAGGGCGATCCGATCGCCGACCACGAGACCGCCGCCGGATTCGGCTACAGGACAGTCTCGTTCGACAAGCCCGGTGGCAAGGTACTGGCCAAGTCGGTCAACCGGCCCTGGTACCACCAGACCGCGAAGAAGGTCCGTGACTGGGGCACGGTGACGGCCAACTTCATCGGCACCTCCGCCACCAAGGAGTGGGCCTCCCTCGACAACGGCGCCGGAGCCAAGTGGCGTACCACCTCCACGGCCGCCGCCTACGACACCATCGCGGGGCGGCTCGTCCAGTCGGACGACTTCGGTGACGACACCACCGCGGCCGACGACCGGTGCACCCGCATCACGTATCCCCCGGTGACCAGCGCCAACCTGCTTACCTTGACCGCTCGGGAGGAGACGGTCACCAAGGCGTGCGATGCCACGACCGACCGCTCCAAGGACGTCCTCTCGGACATCCGGACCGCGTACGACGGTGGTGCTTACGGTGCCGCTCCCACCAAGGGCGACAAGACCGCGATCGCCACGCTGAAGAGCCACAACGGCACCAAGGCCACCTACCTGGAGTCGGGCGCCACTTACGACGCCTACGGTCGTGCGCTGACTGCCACGGACCTGACTGCCGACGTCACCGCGACAGGTACCGACGCCCCGGTCCGTACCGCCCGTAAGGACGGGCGCACGACGACCACGGCGTACACACCGACGACCGGTCAGGCTGCCGAGATCAAGGTGACCACGCCGCCGGCCGTTGCCACCGACGTGACCTCGGCGCAGACCACCACCACGGTGATGGAGCCCGTCCGCGGCTCCGTGGTGAAGCAGACCGACACCAACGGCAACGTGACCGAGCTGTCCTACGACGCCCTGGGCCGGTCCACCAAGGTATGGCTGCCGGACCGGCGAACCAGCCAGGTCCCGAGCCAGGAGTTCGCCTACACGATCACTGACAATACGGTCGCGGTCGCGTCCAGAACCCTGAACAACACAGGTGGCCAGATCGCGTCGTATGCGCTCTACGACGGCTTCCTGCGCGAGCGGCAGACCCAGACCCCCGGTCCGGGCGGCGGCAGCATCATCAGCGATGTCTTCTACGACGAACGCGGACTGGCGGCCAAGTCATTCGCGCCCTACTACACGACGGGCAAGCCGGGTACCCAGCTCTTCAAGCCGGCTGACGCCCTGTCCGTGGAATCTCAGACCCGCACCACGTTCGACGGACTGAACCGAGCCGTGGAAGTCCGGCAGATCGCGGGCAACGGCGACGGTGGCGCGGTCCTCAGTACCACCACGACCACTTTCGGCGGTGACCGCACCACTGTCATTCCGCCGGTCGGGGGGACGGCGACCACCACTCTCACCGACGCCCGCGGCAACACCACCGAGCTGCGCCAGCACTACAGCCGCTCGGCCGCCGCAGCCTTCGACTCCACCCTCTACGAGTACACACCGCGCGGCGAGCTCAAGAAGGTGACCGACCCCGCGAAGAACAGCTGGACCTACACGTACGACCAGCGTGGACTTCAGACGGCCTCCACCGACCCGGACAAGGGCGCCACGGAGAGCAGCTACGACGACCGGTCCCAGCTGATCTTCGCCAAGGGTTCGCGCACCGATGTCCCGGGGCTGTCCTACCTTTACGACAACCTCGGCCGTCAGACCGAGGTGCGTGAGGGATCGGCCACCGGAACGCTGCGGACCAAGAACGCCTACGACACGATCAGCGGCGCGCAGGGGCAACTGGCCGAGTCGACCCGCTACGTGGATGGCCAGGCGTACACCTCCAAGGTCACCCAATACGACCGGCTCTACCGTCCGACCAGGACCGCCGTCACGATCCCGGCGACCGAGGGCAAGCTCCAGGGCACCTACCAGGCGGGTACGTCCTACCTGCCGTCCGGCCTGGTGAGCGGCGTCAGCTACTCCGGGGCCGGTTCGCTTCCCGGTGGCTCGACCAGCTACACCTACGAGGCCGACACCCTGCGGATGACCGGGGTGTACGGCGAGGGCATGACCTCCGGCGTCGTCTACAGCCCGACCGGCAAGCCGCTGCAGCACACCATGGCGTTGACCGGCAGCACCAAGAAGACCCAGGTCACCAACACGTATGAGTGGGGCACCCAGCGGCTGGCGACCTCGCGCGTCGACCGCCAGGACCAGCCGGGCGTCGACCGCAACGTCACCTACACGTACGACGAGGCCGGCAACGTCCGCTCGATGGCGGATATCTCCCGTAGTGGCACCGACAACCAGTGTTTCACTCTGGACTACCTCGGCCGGGTCACCGAAGCGTGGACCCAGCCCATCACCACCTGCGCCACGGAGCCGTCCGGCGGTCTGATCGGCGGTCCGGCCCCGTACTGGCAGAGCTTCACGTACGACAAGTCCGGCAACCGGGCCACCGAGATCCAGCACGACCCCACCGGTGACACGGCCAAGGAAACCAAGCGGACCTACACGTACCCGGAACCTGGTCAACCGCAGGCCCACGCACTGAGCTCCGTCACCACGGCGGCGCCCACGGGAACCACGACCGGCGCCTATGCCTACGATGCGAGTGGCAACACCACCGCCCGCCCTGGCCAGAAGCTGAGCTGGGACGCCGAGGGCCGCCTCTCCGAGGTGACCGAGAACGGCAAGACCACCAGCTACCTCTACGACGCGGCGGGCAACCGCCTCATCGGCCGTACCAGCACCGAGGCCACGCTCTATCTGGGTAACACCGAGATCACGGTTCCCACCGGCGCCGACAAGGCGAAGGCGACCCGCTACATCGACCTCGGAGGCGGCCAGACGGCTGTCCTCGCGGACAACGGCACGTTCTCCTTCACCATCGCCGATCACCACGGAACCGGTGAACTCGCCGTCCAGGCGTCCGACCTGGCCCTCACCCAGCGCCGTACGCTCCCGTTCGGCGCGGCCCGCGGAACGAAGCCGGCCAACTGGCCCGGCACCAAGGGCTTCGTCGGCGGCACCGACGACACCAAGTCCACCGGCCTCACCCACCTCGGCGCCCGCGAGTACGACCCCGAACTCGGCCGCTTCATCTCCGTGGACCCGCTCCTCGACCTGAGCGACCCCCAGCAGATGAACGGCTACACCTACGGCAACAACAACCCCGCCACCCTCAGTGACCCAGACGGCCTGAGGCCACTTGGCATCTGCGGACACACCGGCATCTGCGATGACGGTACGCGCGAGAACTTCACCATGAACGAGAACGGGGGATGGGACCAGCATCTGCAGAAGACCAAGGTCGAGTCGCGAAGCGACGGCTCCACCCTGTTCACGGACGAGAAGTACGTCAATGGGCGCAAGGTGGCGACGCGGTTCGTGACCGTTGGAGAGAAGGGGCTCGTCCTCGGAAATCTCCCGGTCGGCGAGAACCGCTACTGGCGTCTGGCTAAAGAAGTGTTCAAGCTCACCGTCTTCGACCCCGAGGATCTGGCGGCGTGCAAGGACATTTCGTGGGAGTGCGGATGGATTGTCACTGACATTCCTATCCTGAAGGCCGGAAAGATCCTCAAGATCGCCAAGGCGGGAGAGAAGAGCGCCAAGGAGGCCAAGGTCGCCGAGAGGGCAGTGGAGTGCCTGACTGGCAGCAATCACAGTTTTCTCGCCGGAACTAAGGTCCAGCTGTCCGACGGGTCTACCAAGAACATCGAAGACGTCGAGATCGGTGAAAAGGTTCTGGCCACAGACCCGGAAACCGGAAAGACGGAACCCCGCGATGTCGTGAACACCATAGTCACGGAGGACGACAAGGACTTCACTGAGATCGCGGTGAAGTCCGGCGGGAGCACATCCAAGATCACCGCCACGGACACTCACCCCTTCTGGTCTCCGACGGAAGGGCGGTGGGTCGACGCAGGTGACCTCAGGGCCGGAGATCGTCTCCGTACCGATGCTGATGAAGTGGTCGAGGTCGCTGCCGTCCGCCACTACCAGAAGCGTCAGCGCACCTACGATCTCACCGTAGACGGCATTCACACGTACTATGTGCTGGCGGGTAAGACTCCGGTACTGGTTCACAACAGCAACTGCTCTCCATTCATCGACGGGGACATCTGGGATGGATCATTCGATGTTGGAGGGCAGACGGTTGAGACCATGGCGACTGTCAGGATGGCCGGAGACACCGTGCACCTGGACGGATTGATGGTCTTCCCGAAGGGGACCCAAGGGCTGAGCCGTGCCCCGATTGGGCCAAATGCAATCCGCCAGATGAAGCGCTCCGTCGCCGAGCAGGCGAGATCCCAGGGGTTTAGCACCGTCGTGCTGAACTATGAGCGGCATATCCCCAAACCGGACGGCAGCATCTACAAGCGCCCATGGTCGATGACCTTGGACGTCGCAAAGATCCTAGGAGATTAGAGAGTGGACCGGTCTCGACTGGACGCGTTGGCATCGAGCATCGCGGGCCGAGGGCAAGTGGAGCGGGAACCGGTATTCCGGGAACTGCGGGAACTCGGTCTGTCGCCGATCGAAGCGATCTACGCAGCTTCTCGTGTGCTTGGCCTATCTTTGCCTGAGGCGAAGACCGCGATCTATGCGAGCACTGCCTGGCGCGATCAGCAGGAGGATTGGCAGCGTCTTCAGTCCGGCCTCGAAGAGTGAAGATGCTCTCCAGTCTTAAGTAGCGGTAGCAAAGTTGAAGCCCCGTCAGGTGAGTCCTGGCGGGGCTTCTGTACGGGGTGACGGCAGTAGTTGACGGCAACGTCAGCGGACGATGGCTCCGCACGGCGGCGGGTCGTTGCCGTCGTCGCGGGTCGAATCTTGGCCAGCAGGACCGTCGAGCGCGGTGCTGAGGGTGTTGATGGTGTGGCGCTGGAGGCGGAGTCTGGCGTGGGCGTAGACGGTGGCGGCGACGCCGATGTGGGCGTGGCTGAGGAGTTCCTTGATCACGACGAGTTCGACTCCCTGTTCCAGGAGCAGAGTGGCGGTTGAGTGCCTGAGGTCGTGGAAGCGGATACGGCGGAGGCCGCCCTTGCGGAGTCCAGTGTGGAGAGCGAGTTCGAACAGCGCGTGCAGCCAATGGTCCTCGGCGGCGGTGAGGAACTGCCGGGCTTCTTCGGCAGTGAGGGGTTCGAAGCGGCGGGGGCGTGGGGTGCCGGTGCGGACGTTGCGAGCGACGTTGCGCGGGATCTCCTCCTCGCGCACTCCGTGTTCCAGAGGGGGACTTGAGCGCGGAGTGGATGTAGGTGAGCGTCAGAAGGGAGAGCGCCTTGTGGCAGCACTGGTCGGCGGCGCAGCAGCGGGGCTTATCACGCCGGGCATCGATACCGCGCGAGCAGCACTGACAGGTGGTGCGGAGATGGTTGAGCCAGGTACGGACGTCCTTGGTGGTGAGCTTGGTGAGCTTCTTGCCCTGGCCGGGGATGAGGTGCCGGTTGACGCAGGCGGTGTATCGGGTGTGAGTGTTCTCGCGGAGCTGGTGGACGGCGACGGCCTCCAGCCAGTACGTCAGGTACGCGGCCCCGCTGCCCTGCGCGGAGGGCATGGGGAGGCCGCGGTTGCTGGCGGCGATCATCGGCACAGATCATGGGGATGACGAAGACAGGAAATATTCAAATTCGAGTTCCTTCCGTCGTGGGCTACGACAACAATCCAGCTATGAATCGTCTCGGAGTTCCCACGAATATTTTCATGATCAAGGGGACTAAGAGTCCGAGCGTTGTGCCGATGAATCCCCAGGCAGGCGCGCCGTGACCGACAAGCAAAGGAATCAGCGCGAGAACGAGATCACACTTCTTGCAGTGCAAGCACTGCTCGGCATGATTTCGACTGATGTGATCGCCGTGGCTGTGCGTGCTGAGGAAGCTCGCGTGGAAGTGGTCTTCTGGGCTCATCGTCAATCGAGTGAACTTGAAGAAGTTGCCGAAGAGGTTACCTTCGAGCTGGACGCCCTATTTCCCGAAGATCATCCGTTGGTGGAGTGCGTGATCAAGATCGGCGAACCGGATCCGAAATCAAATTCGTCTGAGTGTCGCATGATCTACTGGGCAAAGCCAGATGCTGCACGGATTAGTGATGAATAGGCGGTCCTGCTGAAGCCTTATGAGGTCCCGCCGGGCTGCACTCCGGCGGGACCTCAGACGTGCCTGACGGCAGTAGCTGACGGCAGCGTCAGCGGACGAGGGTGCGCGTGATGGCGGTTCACCCCCTCTGGGGCTCGCATCACCGGGTAGCCGAGTACGGTGCCGAGCAGGTCGATGGCTGGACGCTGTAGGTGGGTTTGGACGGGGGCAAGACGGCTGCGGTGACGCCGGTATGGGCGTGGTTGAGGAGCTCCTTGATCGCGACGAGTTCGATGCGCTGTACCAGGAGGAGCGTCGCGGTTGAGGGGCGAAGGTCGTCCCGTCAGCGGCAGGAGGTCAGCTCCAGTCGTCACAGAGAATGAGCTGTTCAGAGTTTCTTTACTTGATCAAGGTGGCCCACCGGCGCCGCCCGCTCCTGTCTCCGCCCCGCTGGCGACGGCCCCGCCGGTCCGGGCGCGCAACAGGAAACACAGCGAACCATCCTGGGGCCCTGCCCCAGACTCCGGCACTCTCTCTGAGGGGCAGGGGGCCGGCTTACGGGTCCGGCTTCGTCGTGGTGTGGGGTCGAGGTCGCGGGAGGGGGCCCTCGCCGCCCGGTCACCGGAGGCGTACCAGGAACCCCCGGGGGCCGCCAAGGCCAAGCGCACGCGTCACGAAGTGAGCCTTGGCGGCCCCCGGGGAACCCTGGCACGGCGAAGCTGCCCGACCGACGAGGGACCCCCTCCCGCTCAGGCCCCGATCCTGCCGGAGCTCCGGCCCACCAGGCGGTGGGCACTCCTGTGGGTGGGTGTCTGCCGGATCGCCCCCGGCTGACGTGCGGGCCGGGCGTACCGTGGAGTGGCAGGTGGTGAGTTGATGATTACGGAGCTGGCCGACAACGTCCGCAAGTACCGGCGTCGCGCGGGGATGAGTCAGGAGGAACTGGCCCACGCCGTGGGCGTATCGCCGGGCACGGTACGCAAGGCCGAGCAGGGCGGCACTCTCCGCAGGGAGATCCTGCACACGCTCGCCCGGGCGCTGGGGGTGACCACCGCCGCGTTGATGGCGTCCGATGCCCCGGAGCCTGTCGGGCGGACCGAGGAGCCGAACCGCGTCAACCTGATCCAGCTCCGCGCCGCCCTCACCCCGGCCGTCGGACTCGTGGACCAGGACGCCGAAGCCGTGGGCGAGGAACCGAACCTGCGCACCTTCCGGCGGACGCTGCAAGATGCACGGGTGCTGTACTTCTCCGACAGCTACAAAAGCGTCGCGGCCCAACTATCCGGCCTGCTGCGCGATGCCGCACAAGCCGTCGCCTACTACGACAGCGGGGACGAACACCGGCAGGCCCTGCTGGCCCGCGCCGAGGCGCTGCGTCTGGCCGGCACCTACCTCACCCAGGTACGGCAGTACGACATCGCGTACGCCGCTGTGCGCGACGCCATCATGGACGTCCGTCAGGCCGGAGACATGCTTGCGGCGGGCTCCGGTGTCGGCTGCATGTGCTGGCTGCTGGTGCGCCAGGGCCGCTTGGACGAGGCGGAACAGGTCGCCGCCCAGAGCATGGACGCGGTGGAGCCGAAGATCACCGGGGTCGAGCCGGGCCACTACGCGGTGTGGGGCGGCCTGGCGATGGAGGCCGCCGCCGCAGCCGCGAGGAACAACCGTCCTGACGAGGCGAAGGAGTACCGTCAGGCCGCCCGGGCCGCGGCAACCGCGGTCGGGACGGCACATCGCAACATCTCCCGGCACTGGTCCGTCTTCGGGCCGGTCACCGTCGCGGTCAAGGCACTCGAAGACTCCATGGTCATCGGCGATGCCCGCGCGGTGGTGCGCAAGGCAGGCGAGCAGGAGGAGTTGTCGCCCAAGGCGTGGAAGCGTCTGGGAAGGCCCAGCCCCAACGACGGGAACCGCTTCACCCTCGAAGTGGCGCGCGCCCACACCTGGACCGGCGACCTGTCCGCCGCCATGGACGAGTTGACCCGCGCCCGGGAAGCCGCCCCGCAGTGGCTGCGGCACCAGAACTGGGCCGCTGAGACCATGCAGGAGATCCTGGGCAAGCGCAAGCGCACCCTCACGACGGAGATGCGTGAAATGGCCGACTACCTGGGCGTTGTCGGGTAGCTGCCACGGCTCTCACCTGGGGTGACAGCCAGGCAGTGCCTACGGTCAGTGTGTCCACCATCAGTGACCCAGGCCGGGGGTGTCCAGTGAGCCAGCCCAGGAGCGATGCCGACCGCATGCGTCGCAGAGAGCTGTACGACGCCGCGTCGGGCGAGGGAGGCCCCCGCTTATTGCCATGGACCAGCCCAGAGGGGAAACCCTGCTACCTGAGCAGCGACGGCCGGGGCTACCTCTCCACCCTCGCCGACAGCATCGAGACGGTACAGCTCAGCATGGGCCAGGAACTGCTGGCGTACGCCCGCAACGTCACGGCATCCGGCGCGAAAGCCCTGTCGGCGATCGAATACCGCTGGCTGGCCTGCCGGTTGGCAGAAGCCCTGGCGGACGCGCTCAGGGTCGCGGACTCGCGCGGACAGCGCATCCCGCACTCGGAAGAGGCAGCCGAGGATGCCTGACTCTCCGAACGCCGGCGCACCAGTACGCAACGCCCCTCGGGGGCGCTACCGCTTCCGCGAGTACCACGTCACCACCGTCCCCGACCGCATGGCCCTGCCAGCGTTCGAGGCGGTCTGCGTCACCGGCGGAGAGCGCAACTGCGGCGCCGCCTCGGGCCACTGCACACCCCGGACGAAGCGACCCGTTGGATCGCCGGACACTGCGCCCAGAGCGGCCATGAGCTGTATGAGCAGACCGTCCGCGCTCTCGTCCGTGCCGAACCTGGCGCGTGGCAGACCCCTGCTGGCCTCGTCTATGGGCCCATGAAGGGTGGGGAAGGGCACCGAATCTTCCATGTTGGAGCGCACACGGCGGAGAGTTTGAAAGCCGGGAAGAAGAACCACGGCATATTCACTGGCCAAAAGAGCCCTCTGGAGCTCGTCGATGAAGCCTGGACGAAACGAGGTGCGCCGGAGCCGAATGATCCAGCAGCCTATGTGGTGCCCATGGGACGAACGATCGGCGATGGCGGCCAGAAATCGGTCCGTATCATCGTAAAGCCGGGAACGACAGAGGTGATCAGTGCATATCCCTACTGAAACGGGACGCGCGTCAGTGGAGTGCCCTCGTTGTGGGCAGGCGGCGCTAGAAAGAGTGGAGGCGACGCGGTTCTTGATCAAGCTTGCAAAGTGTCCGGAATGCGATGCGATCTGGCCGGAAAATGGCATGATTGATCGCGGAAACTTTGTTCAGTTTCAACTCTTCCTGGATCTTCTGGGGGAGTCGGAAATGGAATCTTCTTACCGCGTCATCGGGTTGCTGTAGAGGGTTTAGCAGCTACAGGCGACGTTTGGTGGGCAAGCGCTGAATCGTTCGTTTTCAAGGGCCTGGGGTCACATCGGGAATGGCTGATGTGACCCCAGGAGTGTTTGGTGGCCGTGATCGACTGTGGTGCCAGTGGGCTTTGATGCCGTATTGCGGTGGGCCGCAGTCGCCGCAGTCGCCGCAGTCGTCGCTGTCACCGCGAGGTGCGTGGTGGTGGTTTCTCTGGCGACTGGCGACCGGATTAATGCTGGTGGCTGGTGTCCGGATTCACGAGCTGCATTGAGACGTCCTCTTGCTTTGTGAAATTATCGCTGATCCATTCTTGTTTAGCGGTAAATGGTGGACATGTTTTTTTTGATGAGATGGTGAGCGATATCGCATGCGATCGTGTCGGTTGCTGCTGAAAGTCACGCCCCGCCAACTCGCCTACTGAAACGTGGCCTCCGCTCCCGGCGGCGTGGCGCCAGAGAGGTGCGGCGGCACCGGGCTCGCCCTCGGTGGCGACGCGGACTCGGCCACCGCCACGAGCACCACCGCGAAGGCGGCGGGCTTTCTCCCCAGCACCGGCACCAAGGGCGACCACCTGGCCCTCGTCCACTCGGCGGACTTCGGTGACGTGGTGCTCCATGCCAATGGCGTCGAGAGTGCCCGGATGTCCTGAGACAGCACCTGGGACTTCAGCATCACCGCGCTCCAGGTCGGTCGCACGCTGAACGGCGACACCTCTAGCGACTTCTTCGCGGGCGGAATCGACGAGGTGCGCGTTTTCCAGGGTGAATTGGACGAACGACTCGTCAACACCGGCCGCGGTCTGGCGGATGGCACCAGCAGCGAGTCGACCCAGCCCCGACCGAACGGACGGCAGCCGGTACGACCTGGTGAAACCGGAGGCCCCGTCAGGCGCGTTCCCGTCCTGGCGGGGCCTCCGCGGTACGGACCCCGGGCCGCGTCAGTCCGCGCGCCTGCCGCCGACCTCCGTCGAAGCCTCCAGGTACGCGTCGGCGGCGCGGGTGAAGTAGTCGAGGAGGACGGCGCGTTGCTCGGGGGAGTAGCCCTCGATGATCGCGCCGATCCGTTCGCGGGCCGGGGTCATGGCCTCGTCCAGGCCGCCGGGGCGGGCGACGGGTTCGACGATGACCTTGCGGCGGTCGTGCGGGTCGGCGGCGCGGTGTACGTAGCCGGCCCGCTCCAGGCGGTCGATCAGGCGGGTGGTCGGGCCGGTGGTCAGGCCGGTGCGGCGGCCCAGTTCGCCCGGGGTCATGGCGCCGTCCAGGGCCAGGATGTTGAGCGCGTACAGATCGGTGGCCCCCAGGCCGACCGCCTTGGCTCCGGCGTGGCCGTGCAGCATCACGGCGCTGAGGTACCGCCGGTAGACGGCCGCGGCGTTCTCGGGCATCTGCTCGGGCGTTGACACGCGATCCACCTCTCTCTAGTCTCTTCTCTAGAGAAGAGAAATCCTCTGTGAAGTTAATTCCTGGGCGAAGTTATCACGAGAGGCCGTGGACCGCATGGACGCTCAGCCCGACAGTCGCACCGACGCCGACACCGGCACCGAAGCCGCCGTCACCGCCCTGCTGGACCGCCTCGCCGCCGCCTGGAACGCGGGGGACGGGGCCGCCTACGGCGCCGAGTTCACCGCCGACGCCACATACATCACCTACGTCGGCACCCTCTACACCGGCGCGGCCGAGATCGGTGCCGCGCACCAGGACCTGTTCGGCAGTTTCCTCAAGGGCACCCGGCTGGCGAGCGAGACCGTGGACGTCCGCCGCACCGGACCGGACACCGCCCTGCTGGTTACCCGGGGCGACGTCCACAAGGGCGCCCGGCCCGGCCGGCTCGGCAAGATCCAGACGTATGCCCTGGTCCGAGGGGCGGCGGGGGAGTGGAAGATCGCGGCGTTCCAGAACACCGGGCGCCGACCCCTGCTGGAGAAGCTCTCCTTCCGGGCCGGGCCCGCCACCCGGCCCGCGCCCCGACCCGCCGCCTGACGCGGATCAGGCACAGTTGACCCACTTGTTGGACTTGTGACGGCCCGGCCAGGCCCGCGTTCAGGCCGCTCGGCAGGCCGCCCAGGCCGTCGTCGAGGACGGCCCGGCCGAGGGAGGTCCGCTCGCCGTCGACCCTCGCCCGGATGCGGGTCAGGTCTTCGGTGGTGAAGTGAGTACGCGGCATTCCGACGGCCCCCGGGATGCGGGCCGTGTCCTCTCCCCCTGGTGAGGCGGACGTACGGGGAAGACCCCACCGCTCCTCCAGGACCCAAAGGACGGCAAGGACGGCAAGGGGTGGGCGTCCGACGGATCCGGGAGTGGCGGGATCCTGACCGCGCCGGCGTGATCCGTTGACCGGGAGGCGGGCGCTCCGTCCCAGGTGGGTGCCGCCCCGGCCGGTCCGCCGCGGGGCGGGGCGGCGAAGGAGCGGTGGTTTTGCGCCGATCTCATCGATGATGCTCGGGCCGGTGTGTCGTCCGGACGCCCGGGTGGCGCCGGGCTTCTCGCGCGGTCCGGGATGCCGGGCGCGGTCCGTGGTTCCCGGGCCCGGCGAATGTGCCGCCGGAATACCCCGATGCCCCGGGGGCGTGCGCCCCTCCGGGGCGGCGGGGGAGTGTACCCACACCCCAGGCGTGACACTCGTCGCCACGCCCTCCTCCATTCGCCCGGGTGGCTGAACTTTTGCTGTTTCGCGGGAAGTTGAAGGGGGAAGGGGCATACCCTTCACCGGGTGAACCAGTTGATGTCCCGCGAGTCCGACGCCGAGCCGACGCCCCACGCCGAGCCGCTTCCCGGCACCCTCCCCGAGGCCCTGCGTGCCGAGCTGATCGCCTTCCGGCGCGACCTGCACATGCACCCCGAGCTGGGCAACCAGGAGTTCCGCACCACCGCGGCGATCAAGGCCCGGCTGGAGAAGGCCGGACTGGAGCCCCGGGTCCTCGACACCGGCACCGGGCTCCTGTGCGACATCGGTACGCGGGACGCGTCCACCGCCCCCATGCTCGCCCTGCGCGCGGACATCGACGCCCTGCCCATTCCGGACACCAAGACGGGGGTGGCGTACCGCTCCACCGTCCCCGACCGGGCGCACGCCTGCGGGCACGACGTTCACACCGCCTCCGTCCTCGGCGCCGGTCTCGTCCTCGCCGAGCTGGACCGGCAGGGGCTGCTCCCGAACCCGGTGCGGCTGATCTTCCAGCCCGCCGAGGAGGTGCTGCCCGGCGGCGCGCCCGAGACGATCCTGTCCGGGGCGCTGGAGGGGGTCGGCCGGATCATCGGTGTGCACTGCGACCCGAAGGTGGACGTGGGCCGGATCGGGCTGCGGGTCGGGGCGATCACCTCGGCCTGCGACCGGCTGGAGGTCAGCCTGGACGGGCCCGGCGGCCACACCGCCCGCCCCCACCTGACCACCGACCTGGTCACCGCCGCCGCCAAGGTCGCCACCGAGGTGCCCGCGCTGCTGGCCCGCCGGGTCGACGCCCGCGCCGGGCTCGCCGTCACCTGGGGCCGCCTGGAGTCGGGCCACGCCTGCAACGTGATCCCGCAGCACGCCGAGCTCTCCGGCACCGTCCGCTGCCTGGAGCTGGACGCCTGGCGGGCCGCCCCCGACCTGGTGCACGCCGCGATCGACGAGGTGGCCGGGATGCACGGCGCCAAGACGGTGGTCGAATACATCCAGGGCGTCCCCCCGGTCGTCAACGACGCCGCCGTGATCGATCTGCTCGCCGAGGCGATGACCGCCCGCCGCGGGGCGGAGGCGATCGAGGGCACCGAACAGAGCCTGGGCGGTGAGGACTTCTCCTGGTATCTGGAGCACGTCCCCGGCGCCATGGCGCGGCTCGGCGTCCGCACCCCCGGCGACACCGCCCGGCTCGACCTGCACCGCGGTGATTTCGACGCCGACGAGGAGGCGATCACGGTCGCCGTGGAGCTGTTCACTGCCTCCGCGTTGCTCGATCGCAACCATGCGTGACCGGGGGCGTCACCTCCGGTTCGCGACGATCCGATAACGGCTTCCGTACAGGGCTTTATCTGACATCTACGCGCGTTACGATCGCGGCGAAACCAGCGCCGGAAGAGGCGCTTCGGTCAGGTTTGAAGGAGCCTTCCCTTGCGCCGGGTATCCAAGATCACCGCTGCGTGTGCTGTCACCGCGACCCTCGCGCTCACCGCCAGCGCGTGCGGCGAGTCGTCCACCGAGAGCTCCGGCTCCGACAAGGGCAAGATGAAGATCGGCATGGCCTACGACGTGGGCGGCCGCGGCGACAACTCGTTCAACGACTCCGCCGCGCGCGGTCTGGACAAGGCCAAGTCCGAGCTGGGCGCCGAGACCAAGGAGCTCACCGCCAAGACCGGTGAGACCCCCGCCGACCGCGAGCAGCGCCTGGAGTCGCTCGCCGAGGGCGGCTACAACCCGGTCATCGCGGTCGGCTTCGCGTACCAGAACGCGGTCTCCAAGATCGCCGCCAAGTACCCGAAGGTCAGCTTCGGCCTGGTCGACTCGGTCGCCGACGCGAAGAACGTCGACAGCATCGTCTTCACCGAGGAGCAGGGCTCCTACCTCGCCGGCGTCGCCGCCGCGCTGAAGTCGAAGGACGGCCAGGTCGGCTTCATCGGCGGTGTGGACCTTCCGCTGATCAAGAAGTTCGCCGCCGGTTTCCAGCAGGGCGTCATGGACACGAACCCGAAGGCCAAGGTGCAGATCCAGTACCTGTCCACCGGTTCGGACCTGTCCGGCTTCGGCAGCCCCGACAAGGGTTCGTACGCCGCCAAGGGCATGCTCGACAAGGGCGCCGACGTCATCTTCGCCGCCGCGGGCGGTTCGGGTGCCGGCTCCATCGAGGCCGTCGCGGGCAAGAAGGGCGCCTGGTCCATCGGCGTCGACTCCGACCAGGCCCTCGACCCGGCCCTGTCGAAGTACAAGGACACGATCATGACCTCGGTCGTGAAGAACGTCGACGGCGGTGTCTACGACCTGATCAAGTCGGTCAAGGACGGCAAGCCGCTGGCCGGTACGCAGACCTACACCCTGGCCAAGGACGGCGTCAGCCTGACCACCACGGGTGACCACCTCAAGGACATCCAGGCCAAGCTCGACGAGGCGAAGAAGAAGATCGTCGACGGCTCGATCAAGGTCAAGACCACGATCTGATCCGGCTGCCGACCGGAAGCCGGACCAGGGGGTGTCCTCGGAGTCCCGCCGCCCGCGAACCGCGGGCCGGACGGGACTTCGGCGGCACCCCCTGCCCGGCTCCGGACGAGCCCCGGGCCCCGTCGAACGGGGCCCGACGCGCGTACCGCGTCCGGGTCCGCGCCGTAGTCGTCCGCGCACCGTCCGCGATCTGTCATCAGATGGCCAACGATTCGGTGGCGCTACGCGCGTAGCGTCCGCCGGGCGCGATAGTTTTCACGCTCCCACCGCCTCCGCCCTCCGCTCCTGCCAAGGAGAGTGCGCCATCAACGCGTCCAGCAGTCCCCATGCCGTGGAGCTCCGCGGCATCACCAAGCGGTTCCCCGGTGTCGTGGCCAACCACGACATCGACATCACCGTGCGCCGCGGCACCGTCCACGCTCTCGTCGGCGAGAACGGGGCCGGCAAGTCCACCCTGATGAAGATCCTCTACGGCATGCAGAAGCCGGACGAGGGCACCATCGCGATCGACGGCGAGCAGGTCTCGTTCCACAACCCCGGTGACGCCATCGCCCGGGGCATCGGCATGGTGCACCAGCACTTCATGCTCGCCGACTACCTCACCGTCCTGGAGAACGTCGTTCTCGGCTCGGAGAAGCTGTACGGCATCGGCGACCGGGCCCGCGCCCGGATCAAGGAGATCTCCGACGCGTACGGCCTCGGGGTCCGCCCGGACGCCATGGTCGAGGATCTCGGGGTCGCCGACCGGCAGCGGGTGGAGATCCTCAAGGTCCTCTACCGCGGCGCCCGCACCCTGATCCTCGACGAGCCCACGGCCGTCCTGGTGCCGCAGGAGGTCGACGCGCTCTTCGACAACCTGCGCGAGCTCAAGGCCGAAGGCCTGACCGTCATCTTCATCTCCCACAAGCTGGGCGAGGTGCTGTCGGTCGCCGACGAGATCACGGTCATCCGGCGCGGTACGACGGTCGGCACCGCCGACCCGGCGAGCACCACGCCCAAGCAGCTCGCCGAGCTGATGGTCGGCAGCGAGCTGCCCTCCCCGGAGACGCGCGAGTCGACCGTCACCGACGTACCGATGCTGACCGTCGACGGGCTGCGGCTGTGCGCCACCGACCCGGACGGCGTGGTGCGCTCGGTCCTCGACGGCATCGGCTTCACCATCCACAAGGGCGAGGTCCTCGGGATCGCCGGTGTCGAGGGCAACGGCCAGTCCGAGCTGGTCGACGCGATCATGGGCATGCGCCACCTGGACGCCGGGGCGGTCACCCTCGACGGCGCCGACATCTCCCGTACGCCCACCCGCAAGCGCCGCGAGGACGGCATCGGCGTGATCCCCGAGGACCGTCACCGGCACGGGCTGCTGCTGGAGGCCCCGCTCTGGGAGAACCGCATCCTCGGTCACGTCACCGAACGCCCCAACAGCAAGGGCGCGTTCCTCGACCTCAAGGGCGCCCGCGCCGACACCGAGCGGATCGTGCGCGAGTACGACGTGCGCACCCCGGGCATCGACGTCACCGCCGCCTCGCTCTCCGGCGGCAACCAGCAGAAGCTGATCGTCGGCCGCGAGATGAGCCACGAGCCCAAGCTGCTGATCGCCGCGCACCCCACCCGGGGCGTGGATGTCGGCGCGCAGGCGCAGATCTGGGACCAGATCCGCGAGGCGCGCCGCGACGGCCTGGCCGTCCTGCTCATCTCGGCGGACCTGGACGAGCTGATCGGACTCTCCGACACCCTGCGGGTCATGTACCGGGGCCGGCTGGTCGCGGACGCCGACCCGGCGACCATCACCCCGGAGGAGCTGGGCTCGGCGATGACCGGCGCGGCCAGCGGCCACCTGGAAGCACCGGACGAGGCGACCGCGCCGAGCGCCGACAGCACCGACACCGACCCCCGGGACGGGGGAGAGGACCGATGAAGAAGATCGACAAGGAGCGGGTGCTCCTGGGGCTCGCGGCCCCCGTACTCGCGATCGTGGTCGCCTTCCTGGTGACCGCGCTCGTGCTGGCCGCCACCGGCAAGGAGCCGTTCAGCGCCTTCGGCATCATGTTCGACTACGGGCTGAAGTCGGACAGCCAGGTCTACATCCTCAACAAGGCGACGACGTACTACCTCGCGGGTCTCGCGGTGGCCGTCGGCTTCCGGATGAACCTCTTCAACATCGGTGTCGACGGCCAGTACCGCCTCGCCGCCTTCTTCGCGGCCGCCGTCGGCGGTGCGCTGACCCTGCCCGGCGCCCTCCAGATCCCGCTGATCATCCTCACCGCGATGATCGTCGGCGCGATGTGGGCCGGGATCGCCGGTGTCCTCAAGGTCACCCGGGGCGTCAGCGAGGTCGTCGCGACGATCATGCTGAACTCCATCGCGACGGCGATCATCGGCTACCTGCTCCAGCAGGGCCGCCTCGGCCACCTCGACGAGGCCGGTACGAAGATCTCCACCAAGCCGATCCCGGAGTCCTCGCACTTCTTCGAGTTCCCGACCACCCCGTCGCCGGTCTGGGGCTTCATCGTGATCGCGGTCGTCGCGGGCGTCGCGTACTGGTTCACCCTCTCGCGCACCCGCTTCGGCTTCGACCTGCGGACCGTCGGCCAGTCCGGCTCCGCGGCCGAGGCCAGCGGCGTCGACGTCAAGAAGATGGTCGTCACCTCGATGCTGATCTCCGGCGCCATGGCCGGTCTGATCGGCATGCCGACCCTCCTCAACGACAGCTACGAGTACAGCGGCGACTTCCCCGTCGGCATCGGCTTCACCGGCATCGCCATCGCCCTCCTCGGCCGCAACCACCCCATCGGCATCGCGCTGGGCGCACTGCTCTGGGGCTTCCTGGAGCGCGGCACCGGCAAGCTCGAGTTCGAGGGCTACGACAAGGAGATCGTCGGCGTGATCCAGGGCGTCATCGTCCTGTGCGTCGTCATCGCCTACGAAGTCGTCCGCCGCTACGGACTCAAGCGCCAGCAGAGCAAGGTCGGCGCGGAACTCGCCGCACAGGCCGCCGCCCGTAACAACGACCAGCAGGAGGTGTCGGCGTGAGCGCCACGGCGACTTCCACCCCGCCCCCGGCGGCCCCCAAGGTGTCCGGCGGCAAGGGCGGCCGCACCCGCCTCTCCCTCCCCGTCATCCTCCTGATCGTCGCGGGCGGCCTGCTCGCGCTGTCCGCCGTACGCGCCATCACCGGGGCGCAGGACGTCACCTCGGCGGGCCAGATCAGCGCGGCCCTCGCGATGGCCGTGCCGATCGGACTCGCCGGTCTCGGCGGCCTCTGGGCCGAGCGGGCCGGCGTGGTCAACATCGGTCTCGAAGGCATGATGATCCTGGGCACCTTCTTCGGTGCCTGGGCCGGCTGGCAGACCAACCCCTGGCTCGGCGTGGTGGCCGGGATCGTCGGCGGCATGCTCGGCGGACTCCTGCACGCGGTCGCGACCGTCACCTTCGGCGTCGACCACATCATCTCCGGTATCGCCATCAACATCCTGGCGCTCGGCTTCACCACCTACTTCGCCAAGCTCTGGTTCAACTCGGGCGAGGCGGCGGCCAAGGGCGGCAGCCCCAAGCAGTCCCCACCGGCCGACGACATCACCTCGATCACGGTCCCGGGTCTCTCCGACTGGCTGCACTCCATCGAGAAACACCACTGGTTCTTCGTCTCCGACCTGGCCGGTGTGCTCGGCGGCCTGGTCACCAACGTGTCGCTGCTGACGATCCTGGCCCTGGTCCTGTTCGTCGCCACGTTCTTCGTGCTGTGGAAGACCTCCTTCGGCCTGCGGCTGCGTTCCTGCGGCGAGAACCCGGTCGCCGCCGAGTCGCTCGGCGTGAACGTCTACACGTACAAGTACATCGCGGTGATCGTCTCCGGCGGCCTCGCCGGGCTCGGCGGCGCCTTCCTCTCGCTGGTCACCTCGCACATCTACAACGAGGGCCAGACCGGCGGGCGCGGGTACATCGGTCTCGCCGCGATGATCTTCGGCAACTGGCGGCCCGGCGGGCTCGCCATGGGCGCCGGCCTGTTCGGCTTCGCCGACGCGCTCCAGCTGCGCAACGGCGGCGAGTCCGTCCACGCGCTGCTCCTGCTGCTCGTGGTGGTGCTGGCCCTCCTCGCGGTCTGGAAGCTGTACCGCAAGAGCTTCGTGCAGGGCGTCGTCAGCGCGGTCATCGCGGCCGCGGTGCTGGTCTGGTACCTGGCCACGGACTCCGTGCCCACCGAGTTCGTGAGCGCCACCCCGTACATCGTCACGCTGCTCGTCCTCTCGCTCTCCGCGCAACGGCTGCGGATGCCGAAGGCGGACGGCATGCGCTACCGCAAGGGGCAGGGCAAGTGACGGCCCTCGCGGAGGCCGACTGGGCGGCGCTGCGGAGCGCCGCGCGGTCGGTGATGACCCGGGCGTACGTCCCGTACTCGCACTACCCGGTCGGTGCCGCGGCACTGGTCGACGACGGGCGTACGGTGTCCGGCTGCAACGTGGAGAACGCCTCCTACGGCATCGGGCTGTGCGCCGAGTGCGGGCTGGTCTCCCAGCTCCAGGCCACCGGCGGCGGCCGCCTCACCCACTTCACCTGCGTGGACGGGGCGGGCGAGATCCTGGTGCCGTGCGGCCGCTGCCGCCAGCTGCTGTACGAGTTCGGCGGCCCCGGGCTGGTCCTGGAGACGCCGGACGGACTGCGCACCCTCGACGAGATGCTGCCGCAGGCCTTCGGCCCGGACCACCTGAAGTAGGGGCCCGAGGCCCTGACCACCGTGGCCCTCCCGCCCGCCGGGAGGGCCACCCCCGTCTCCACCCTCTATGCGCGTAGAGTCAACCGGGACTCTCGCGTACCGCACGTGTGTACGTACGTACCGGCCGGAAGGACTCCCAGGACATGGACGCCATCTCCGTCATCCGCACCAAGCGGGACCGAGGCGAGCTGACCCCCGAGCAGATCGACTGGGTCATCGACGCGTACACCCGCGGCGAGGTCGCCGACGAGCAGATGTCCGCGCTGGCCATGGCGATCCTGCTGAACGGCATGAACCGCGCCGAGATCGCCCGCTGGACCGCCGCGATGATCGCCTCCGGCGAGCGGATGGACTTCGCGTCGCTCTCCCGCCCCACCACCGACAAGCACTCCACCGGCGGCGTCGGCGACAAGATCACCCTGCCGCTCGCCCCGCTGGTCGCCGCCTGCGGCGCCGCGGTGCCGCAGCTCAGCGGCCGGGGCCTCGGCCACACCGGCGGCACGCTGGACAAGCTGGAGTCCATCCCCGGCTGGCGGGCCCACCTCTCCAACGCGGAGATGCTCGACGTCCTGGACACCACCGGCGCGGTCATCTGCGCCGCCGGTGACGGTCTCGCCCCCGCCGACAAGAAGCTGTACGCGCTCCGCGACGTCACCGGCACCGTCGAGGCGATCCCGCTGATCGCCAGCTCCATCATGTCCAAGAAGATCGCCGAGGGCACCGGCGCGCTGGTCCTGGACGTCAAGGTCGGCTCCGGCGCCTTCATGAAGACCATCGAGGACGCCCGCGAACTGGCCTCCACCATGGTCGCGCTGGGCACCGACAGCGGGGTGCGCACGGTCGCCCTGCTCACCGACATGGCGACCCCGCTCGGCCTGACCGCGGGCAACGCCCTGGAGGTGCGCGAGTCGGTCGAGGTCCTCGCCGGCGGCGGCCCGAAGGACGTCATCGACCTCACCCTCGCCCTGGCCCGCGAGATGCTGGACGCCGCCGGGCTGAAGGACGCCGACCCGGAGAAGGCCCTGGCCGACGGCTCCGCGATGGACGTCTGGCGCCGGATGATCTCCGCCCAGGGCGGCGACCCGGACGCCGGGCTCCCGGTCGCCCGCGAGCAGCACGTGATCACCGCCCCGTCCACCGGCGTACTGACCCGCCTGGACGCCTACGACATCGGCGTCGCCGCCTGGCGCCTCGGCGCGGGCCGGGCCCGCAAGGAGGACCCGGTGCAGGCGGGCGCGGGCGTCGAGATGCACGCCAAGCCGGGCGACCGGGTCACGGCGGGCCAGCCGCTGCTGACCCTGCACACCGACACCCCGGAGAAGTTCGACTACGCCCTGAAGGCCCTCCCCGACGCCTACGACATCGCCGCCCCGGACACGGCCTTCACCGCCACTCCGGTGGTGCGGGAACGTATCGCCTGACCTGCGGTTTCCTCGTACGGGTGAACGGGACCGGTGGACTGCCGCCGGTCCCGTTCGGCATGCTGGACTCGGTGACGCACCTGTGAAGGAGACCGCCATGAGCGCACTCACCGTCGATCCCGCCCCGGGCCACGGCCGGGAATGGGACGACCTCGTCCGGATCTGGGAGGAGACGGACGCGCCCGAGGGCTGCAAGGTGGAGATCATCGAGGGGATCGTCACCGTGTCACCGCCGCCGTCCAAGGACCACAACACCACTGCGGAACTTCTGCAGCGCAGGCTCTACCGCGTCATCCCGGAGGACTGGGGGATCTACCAGACCCTCGGCGTCTCGGTGCCGGGCAGGGACGGGCTCTACATCCCCGATCTCGTCGTCGTGCCGCATGAGGTGGCGACCGGTCCGGAGAACCGCATCCCCGCCGAGGAGGCCCGGCTCGTCGTCGAGATCACCTCGAAGGCCAACGCCAACCACGACCGCATCGGCAAGGTGCGCGGCTACGCGAAGGCCGGCGTCGAGCTGTTCCTGCTGCTCGACCCGTGGCACTCGGGCCGCCCCACCGCCACGCTCTACGGGGAACCCGACGGCGCCACCTACCGGGTGCTGGACGCGGTGGAGTACGGGGAGAAGCTGACGCTGCCGGACCCGTTCGGGCTGGTCCTGGACACCGGGATCTTCCCGGCCGGCTGAGACGTCCGCGGTCTCCCGGACGCACGTACGGCCCGCCGGGGCGAGGGGAATCCTCCCGGCGGGCCGTACGCGGTACGCGGGTGACGCGCGGGTGGCGGGCCGAACCGGCCCACCACCCGCGGTGGGTCACTTGCCGAAGTACGCGTCGTAGATCGACACCGACGCCTTGTTGCCCTTCTTGTCCGTGACGTTGGCCCGGTACGAGAGGGACTTGCCCTTGCCCGGGTTCTTCACGGAGATCTTCCCGGACTTGACCGTGACCTTCTTCCAGGTCTTGCCGGAGTTGTAACTGACGTACACCGTCAGCGACTTGAGGTTCTTCCCGGCGGCCGCGCCCTGCACCTTCACCGGCACCGAGGCGGTCCGGCCCGCGGTCACCTTGCCGTCCACCGTCACGGTGGGCGTGAAGCGGACCGTGGAGACGGGCAGCGCCTGCTCGGTGACCTTCTTGGAGCGGAAGGTCCAGCTCGCGTCGATCCGGCTGGAGACGGTGGACGCCCGCGGGTCGAGCTTGACCGAGCTCGTCAGCCGGTAGTCGGCCGCACCGGCCGGCACGGTGATGGGCTCACCCTCCAGCGGGTCCTTGCTCTGGGCGTACTTCACACCGTTGCGGTACAGCACGGTCTTGACCGAACTGTACGTCTGGAAGCCGAGGTTGCCGCTTCCGTCGGCCGCGAGCGGCACCGCTGGGAGGATCTCGTTGCCCTCACGGAAGATACCGGCGCCCCGGCCGAGACCCGGGCCGAACACCGCGGTGTTCACGGTCTTCGTGTACTTCTTGCCCGCCTTGTACGCCGTCGGGCTGCCGATGGTGTACATCGAGTCGGTGGCCGGGATGCCGTCGGAGTCCGGCGCGCCGTCCTGCGAGAAGTCCAGGGACCACTTCACCTTGTCGGCGGTCGAGACGTACTGGGTGACCTTGGTCGGCAGCTTGTGCAGCGACCAGGCCGACCAGCCGCCGCTCGAACCGGGCAGCTCGCCGGTGGCGGCGAACTCACCGGTCTTGCCCTTGCGGGAAGCGCCCGCGGTGATGTCCACCCGGGAGAGCTGACCGGCGGTGAACTTCCGGTTGTAGCCGGTCGGGGCCTTGGTCACCGGACCGCCGACCGCGATGTCGTACCGGGTGGAGGCGCCCTTGGTCCAGGTGCCGATCCAGTGCGCGGAGAGCGAGCCGTCGGTCACCGACGGGCCGACGTGCAGGGTGCGGAGCCCCTTGAAGGAGTCCAGCAGCCAGCCGTACCCGTACGACGTGTTCGCGTTCTCGAACTGGAGGTCGGGGGAGGCCAGCAGGCTCTTCGTGCCGGTGGTCGGCAGCGTGATGCCGATCGGCTTCGCCTTGCGGGCGTCGAACGTCACGGTGAGGTTCTTGTTGACGTCCAGCTTCGGCTGCGAGATCCAGTCGGCGCCCTTGGCGAGGTCGTCCGGGTCGACGTACAGGGCCGAGTTGAGCGTGTAACCGCCCTTGGGTACGCGCATCTTGACGAGACCCTTGTCGGCCTCGTTGGAGAGCCAGACACCGAGCGCCGAACCGGACAGGCCGTAGAGGTCGCTGTTGGCGTACGGGGCGGCCTTGCCGTCACGGCCGATGATCTTGACGGTGACGTCGTACGACTCGGCCTCGCGCTCGACCGCGGCCGCGGTGCGCACGCTCTGGCCGTCACCGGTGCCCACGAGGTACGCGGAGTAGGTGCCGTCCGCCGTCCCGCCGAGCTTGGTGTCCACGGTCAGCGGCACCTCGGCGGTGCCGCCCGCGGGGACGGTCACCTTGTCGGCGCCGAGGGCGAAGAAGCCGGCCGGAGCGGGCTTGCCCTGCGGGCCGGTGGCCGTGACCGAGAGATCGAGGGTCACGTCCTTGGTACCGAGGTTGCGGTACGTCACCTTCTTGGTGATCGGGGCGTCGTCGGTGTGCGGCCACTGCTGCACCCCGAAGCTCAGCGAGACCGGGTCGGCGATCACGGTCTGCTCGATCGCCCGGTCCACCGCGATCCGGCCCGAGCCCTGCTCGAACGGCGTGTACGCGCCCGGCTTCGTCGAGGCCGTCAGCGCGCCCTTGAGCTCGGCGTACGTCCAGTCGGGGTGCTGCTGCTTGAGGAGCGCCGCGGCGCCCGCGACGTGCGGGGTCGCCATCGACGTACCGGAGATCGTCAGGTAGCCCGGCGGGTTCTGGCCGACCTCCTTGTCGATCTCGGAGCCGGGGGCGGCCGCCGCCGTGATGTCCACACCGGGGGCGGTGACATCGGGCTTGATCGCTCCGTCGCCGACGCGCGGGCCCCGGCTGGAGAAGTCGGCCAGCACGTCCTTGTCGTCGACCGCGCCGACGGTCAGTGCGGCGTCCGCGCTGCCCGGCGAGCCGACCGTACCGGCGTCGCTGCCCTCGTTGCCCGCCGCGATGGCGAAGAGCACGCCCTTGTCGGCGGAGAGCTTGTCGACCGCCGCTTCGAGCGGGTCGACCTCGGGGGTGTCCTGGCCGCCGAGGCTCAGGTTGATGATGTCGGCGCCCTGCGCGACCGCCCACTCCATCCCGGCCAGGATGCCGGAGTCGTCGCCGAAGCCGTCGTCGTCGAGGACCTTGCCCTCGAGCAGCTGGGCGTCCGGGGCGACGCCCTTGAACTTCCCGCCCGACTTGGCGCCGGAACCGGCCGCGATCGACGAGACGTGGGTGCCGTGGCCGACCCGGTCCTTGGTGTCGGGCGACGAGGTGAAGTTCTTCGAGCCGAGGATGCGGCCCTGGAGGTCGGGGTGGGTGGCGTCCACACCGGTGTCCAGTACGGCGATCTTGACGCCCTTGCCCGTGTACCCGGCCTGCCAGGCGGTGGGGGTGCCGATCTGCGGCACGCTCTTGTCGAGGCTGGCCCGGCGCACACCGTCCAGCCAGACCCGGTCGATCCCGGCGGCCGTGGTGCGCTGCACGCTGCGCGCGGTGCGGGCGGTGAGCGCCGCCCAGATGTCCTTCGCGTCCTCCTGCGGCGTGGTCACCGACTGGGCGTTCAGGGTGTTCAGGTTCCGGCGGACCTGGGTGGAGCCCGCGTCGCGGACCTCGGCCTTGGCCGCCGCGGCCTGGGCGCCCCGGTAGGAGACGATGAGCTTCAGACCGGACTTCTGGGCCCGGCGGTACTCCGGCCGGCTCAGCTCCGTGACGTCGAACAGCCTGCGGTCCAGCTTGCCCGAGCTGATCAGCCGGTGGGCGTCGGCCGGGATGAGCAGGGTGTGCCCGTCCTGCGTCTGCCGCTGCACGGGTATGTGCTCGCGCCCCTTGGCCGGGCGGAAGGCCACGACCCGGCCCTTGGCGTCCACGGTGACCCGGTCACCGGTGATGAGGGTCAGCTCGTGCCCGGTGGCGGATCCGGCACCGGCCGCGCGGGCGATGGCGGGACCGCCGTCCTTGGGCTGGGCCACGGCCGGGCTGGTCATCCCGGCCGCGAGCGCCACGGCTGCTGCCGCGGCGACGGTCGAAACACACACGCTTCTCACGTGTTTGCGCAACTCTCCCCCTGGAGAATCAGGCGGCCCCGAGGGCCGGTTCACGTACCTAGAGTCAGAATCACTCGGAAAGGTTCACAGAAGTCGCACAGATAACCGGAGTTGACGGAAGTTCATCGCCTGTTATCAGTACGTGCCGGGGCGTGCGGGGGCGGAGCGGCACGCGAAGCGATGAGTTTCGGCCGCCGGAGCGGTCATCCTGGTGTGGAACCCAAGACCCCGAACGTCCTCGTCGTCACCGGCCCCGTCACCAGGGCCGCGGTGCCGGGACTCTGCGCCGAGCTGGAATCACTGCTGTACGGCCCCGACGGCGCCGTCCGCGACCCGGACGCGGAGGTGGACTGCGATGTGGGTGGGGTCGCGCGGGTGGACCTGGTCCTGGTCGAGGCGGTGGCGCGGCTGGGGCTGGTGGCCCGCCGGGCGGGCGGCGGAAGGCTGCGGCTGCGCAACGCGCCGCCCGAACTGCGCGGCCTGCTGGACCTGGTCGGCCTGGCCGACGTGGTGGACGTACGGTACGCCCCGGAGGCGGGTGGCGCGTCGGAGCCCTGACGGTCTTTGCCCAGGTGGGCCGGGGTCCCGACCGTCTCCGTTGCCGGGGTGGGCCGGAGTCCTGGCCGTCCTTGTTGCCGGGCGGGCCGGAGTTCTCAGCGTCTCCGCCGCCGGGTGGGCCGGGGTCCTGACCGTCCTCGTTGCCGGGGTGGGCCGGAGTCCTGGTCGTCTCCGTCCCGCCCGCCCCGTTCAGTCCCCGGTCTTCAGCCGGGCCGAGGTGCAGATCACCACGCCCGAGGGCTTCTGGCGGACCGGGTCGGCCGGCGGCGACGGCTCCAGAAGCACTTGGGCGCGGGGGCCGGGCGACGCGGCCATCAGCCTTCCGCAGACCGCATCCGCATCCGCATCCGCATCCGAATCCGGCTGCGGCTCCTGTCCCGCCCCGGGGGACGGCGGCGCCACCGGGGCGGGCCCGCCGGTGGCCGCGGGCTCGCCCAGCCATTGGGCCGCCCCCCAGCCACCGGCCGCCAGCACCACCCAGGCGACCACCAGCCCGTTGCGTACGCCGGGTCTCACGCGGCGTCGTCGTCGAGGTGGTCCGGCAGTCCGAAGAGCGGGAACCAGCGCTGGGTGTCCAGGAAGCAGTGCATCCCGGTGATCGCCCCGTCCGCGATGTCGATGACCTGCACCGCCCACGGCACGAAGCCGGACCCGTCCGGATTCGGCTTGTAGTGCGCGAACGCCGGGGTGCCGTTCGCCGATGTCGCCACCAGACGGGAACCCGCGCAGGCCGCGCCGATGGAGAGCATGAAACCGGTGATGTCGTCGTGCCCCTGGAGCCAGAGGTCGAACGGCGGCATGGTCATCACGGCGTCCTCGTGGAGCAGCGCCGTCAGCGCCTTCATGTCGTAGCCCTCGAAGGCCGCGACGTACCGCTCCAGGAGCTTGCGCTGCTCCTCGTCGAGGGGGTTCGCGGCGTCGGCCGGCCTGCCCTCGTGTTCGGTGAGGGTGGCCCGCGCACGCTGCAGGGCGCTGTTCACCGAGGCGACCGAGGTGTCGAGCAGTTCGGCGACCTCGCTCGCCTTCCAGGCCAGCACCTCGCGCAGGATCAGTACGGCGCGCTGCTTGGGCGGCAGGTGCTGGAGCGCCGCGACGAACGCCAGGCGCACCGACTCCCGCGCCACCGCGGCCTCCGCCGGGTCGGCCACCGTCGGCAGGATGCGGCCGTCCGGCATCGGCTCCAGCCAGGTGTTCTCCGGCAGCGGGTTGAGCGCCGCCTCGGCGAGCGGCGTCGGGCCCGACAGATCGACCGGCCGGGCCCGCTTCTTCCCCGCGTTCAGCATGTCCAGGCAGACGTTGGTGGCGATCCGGTACAGCCAGGAACGGAGCGAGGAACGGCCCTCGAACTTGTCGAAGTTGCGCCAGGCACGCACCAGCGTGTCCTGCACCGCGTCCTCCGCCTCGAAGGCCGAGCCGAGCATCCGGTAGCAGTATCCGGTCAGCTCGACCCGGTGCCCCTCGAGCCGGCTGTCGACATCCGCGGTCGCTGTCAGATCGCCCATCGTTCTTCCACCCCTGTTGTGCTGTGACACGCCTCGTTCCAGCACTCCGGAAGTTACCGCAGGGCACTGACAACCGGGGGAGGAAGCGGCGAAGCCGCCCGGATCGCCGCCGGGTCGAGGATCACGTCCCGGGCTTGCGCCCGTACACGTACACGTCGTCGCCGTTCTTCAGCAGTTTCCAGTACGACTTGGCGTCGGCGGTGCGCATGTTGACGCAGCCGTGCGAGCCCGGCGGGTTCCACATCTTCACGCCCACCGCGTGGAACGCCTGACCCCCGTCGAAGAACTGGGAGTACGGCATCTTCACGTTGTAGAGCGACGAGACGTGGTCGATGTGCCGCCAGTAGATCTTCTTCGACCCGGTGCGGGTCTCGTACCCGTTGCGCCCGGTGCGCACCGGCACGGGGCCGAACTTCAGCTTGCTGCCGTCCTGGATCCAGCTCAGCTGCCGGGTCAGGTCCACGCAGGCGATGCGCCCCTTGTTGGTGGGGCACTTCTTGGCCTTGTTCGGGTTCTTGCCCGCCGCCTTCTGGGCCGTGAGCGTCTTCATGGTGCGCCAGGTGACCGTACCGGCGTACCCGATGGTGGGGGTGACCCCGTAGGTGCTCTGGAACGACCGGATCGCCTTGCAGTCGGCGGCCGACTGCTTGCCGTCGACCGGCCGCTTCAGATACTTCTCGACCTGCTTCTGGTACGGCCCGGCCGACGTCGTGCAGGACGCCGCCTGCGCGGACCCGCCAGTGGCCAGCACCAGCGCGGGCACGGCCGTCAGACCCGCGACCGACAGTGCGACCCCGCGCCGCAGCCGCGGCCGTACTCCCCGTATTTTCGCCGGGACTCCCATGTACGCCAACTCCCCTTCGCGCGTCGTGTGGTGATTCCGTGTGCTAGACGCGCGTCGGGGAGTGGTTGGTTGTGCGCCGTATGTCTCAGTTCTGTACGGACGCCCGCACCGGCGTCACCGCGACCGGGCGGAGCCGCTCGCGGCGGGCGGCCCGCGTCCCGACCAGGGTGATCACGGCGACGCCGAGGACCGCGAGCAGCCCCAGCGAGACCGTCCCGGCCCAGCCCCCGGCGTGGAAGGCGACCGCGCCGAGTGTGCCGCCCGCGCTGGAGCCCAGGTAGTACGCCGACTGGTAGAGCGCCGACGCCTGGGCGCGGCCCTTCGTCGCCGTACGGCTCACGGAGGAGGAGGCGACCGCGTGCCCGGCGAAGAAGCCCGCCGTGATCAGGACCAGGCCCAGCAGAACCGAGGCGATCGAGTCACCGAGCGAGAGCAGCAGCCCGGCGGCCGTGGTGGAGACGGCCAGGTACAGCGCGCCCCGGCGGCCCAGCCGGGCGACCAGCTTCCCGGCCGCGGCGGAGGAGACCGTACCGACGAGGTAGACCAGGAAGATCGAACCGACGACCCCCTGCGGGAGGTTGAACGGCGCCTCCACCAGCCGGTAGCCGATCACCGTGTAGACCGCGCCGAACACCGTCATGAACAGCGCGCCGATCGCGTACAGCCGACGCAGCAGCGGATCGGCGAGGTGCCCGCCGACCGTCCTGGCCAGGGCCTTCGGGTTCAGCGTCCCGGGGGTGAAGTTACGGGCCCGGGGGATCATGAAGTGGAAGACGACCGCGCAGGCCAGGGCCATCAGCCCCACCGCGCCGAGCGCCGCCCGCCAGCCCCACAGCTGGGCGATCCAGCCGGTGACGATGCGGCCGCTCATGCCGCCGATGCTGTTGCCCGCCACGAACAGCCCGATCGCGGCGATCAGCGCCTTCGGCCGTACCTCCTCCGCCAGGTACGCCATCGCGGAGGCGGGCAGCCCGGCCAGGGCGGCACCCTGCACGGCCCGGAGCGCGATCAGCCAGCCCAGCGAGGGGGCGAAGGGGACGAGCAGCCCGACCAGTACGGCGACCGTCAGCGACGCGGTCATCATCTGCCGCCGCCCGAACCGCTCGGACAGCGCGCTCAGCGGCAGCACGCACAGCGCCAGCGCGCCGGTCGCCGCGGAGACCGTCCAGCTGGCCTGCCCGGCCGTGGCGCCGAACGAGGCGGAGACGGCCGGCAGCAGGGCCTGCGTGGAGTAGAGGAGAGCGAAGGTCGCGACGCCCGCGGCGAAGAGCGCGAAGCTCATCCGGCGGTACCCGGGGCGGCCCGGTTCGAGGCGGTCCGGCGCGGCGGTGGCGGACGCGGGCGCGGCGGGCGCGGGGGAGTCGGCGACGGGGGACGGCTGGGGCGAGGCGGCCACGACGAGCGTGGACGCCCCGGTACTGGCAGGAGGCATACCCCGAAAGTAGGTCCTCCCCTTTCATGCGTCCAATGCACGAAGTGGCCATAATCAATCCCATGGCGCATGAACACAGCTCACGGCCTCGGCTGTCACCGAGTAGTTACGAAGAAGACATCCGCGCCGTGCTCGCACCGAGGCTGGCCCACTTCGCGGCGGTGGCCCGCCACGAACACGTGACGCGTGCCGCGCAGGAGCTCGGCGTACCGCAGTCGACGCTCTCGCGGGCGATGGTGAGGCTCGAACAGGACCTGGGCGTCTCCCTGTTCGCCCGCAGGGGCCGTACGGTCTCCCTCACTCCGGCGGGCCGCACCTTCCTGGTCTCCGCCGAGCGGGCCCTCGCCGAGGTGGAGAAGGCCGCCGACTCGGTGCGCGCGGACGCCGACCCGGCCACCGGCAAGGTCGCCTTCGGCTTCCTCCACACCATGGGCTCGGAGACCGTACCCGCCCTGATCCGTGCCTTCCGCGTCGACCACCCCCGGGTCCGCTTCCAACTGGTCCAGAACTACGGCGAGGCGATGATCGAGCGCCTGCGCGCCGGCGGCCTCGACCTCTGCCTCACCTCCCCCGTCCCGGACGCCCCCGACCTCGTCGCCCGCCGCCTGGACGAACAGCGCCTGCGCCTCGTCGTCCCCGAGGACCACCGCCTCGCCACCCGCCGCCGCATCCGCCTCGCGGAGGCCGCCGACGAAACCTTCGTCACCCTGGAACCCGGCTACGGGCTGCGCCGCATCACCGACGACCTGTGCGCCGAGGCGGGCTTCACCCCACGCGTGGCCTTCGAGGGCGAAGAGGCGGAAACCCTCCGCGGCCTGGTCGCCGCCGGCCTGGGCGTCGCCCTCCTCCCCCCTCCGGCGGTCCCCCGCCCGGGAGTGGCCGAACTGACGGTGACCGCCCCGAGAGCCGCCCGCGAAATCGGCGTCGCCTGGCTCGACGGCCACCCGGACACACCCCCGGTAGCCGCCTTCAAACGCTTCCTCCTCTCCCGCCGAGGCCACCTCCTCCCGGACTGACCCCCGCACAACAACGTGCCAGCGAAGCACTCCCCGCCACACAGGCCCCCCACAGAACAGACCACGACCAGAGCCCCCAAGCACCTGTCCCGCGGACCGACCCCGCACCCGCGGGGACCATGGTGTGCCGGAAGTGCTCCTGGGCTCGGGAGTCGGACCACCCCCGCACGCGCGGGGACCACGGCACCGCGACCGCAGTGAACAACGCGGCCACGGGCCCACCCCCGCACGCGCGGAGACCACGGCACGAACATCATCGAGGACCCGGAGATCCCGGGACCACCCCCGCACGCGCGGGACCACTCGTTCCAGCGGCCGGGGCCGCTGCCGGAGGGGGGACCACCCCCGCACGCGCGGGGACCACCCCGTGCTGGCGCCGCCGGAGCGGGCCAACGGGGGACCACCCCCGCACGCGCGGGGACCACTCGAACGAGCCCTCGCAGATGCGGGCTCAGCCGGGACCACCCCCGCACGCGCGGGGACCACATCGTGAGGATCGCGCTCATCGGGCCACTCCAGGGACCACCCCCGCACGCGCGGGGACCACCGGACGCCTCCGCCCTGATGCTCTCCGGCAGCGGGACCACCCCCGCACGCGCGGGGACCACACGCTGGATGCCTACGCGGGCATGTGCGAGTGGGGACCACCCCCGCACGCGCGGGGACCACTCCGGCCTCATGGGCGACCTCGACGAGCGCACGGGACCACCCCCGCACGCGCGGGGACCACCCGCCCGCGCGGGGACCACTCCTTGACCATGGTCGGGCTGCACGGCTTCTTGGGACCACCCCCGCACGCGCGGGGACCACCCGCACCAACTCCGCCGCCGAGGCCGCCACCCCGGGACCACCCCCGCACGCGCGGGGACCACCGCGGCGCGGTCGGCCGCCTCGGAGGCGACGAGGGACCACCCCCGCACGCGCGGGGACCACACGAAGTCCTGCTTGGCCCTGGTGGAGGCATGGGGACCACCCCCGCACGCGCGGGGACCACCTGTCGAGCCCCAGCTCGGTAGCGATCCCACGGGGACCACCCCCGCACGCGCGGGGACCACAGCTTGATGCTCAGCACTGCCGTGATCACCAGGGGACCACCCCCGCACGCGCGGGGACCACGCTGAAGCGCCCGGCTGACGTCCGGCCCGGCCGGGACCACCCCCGCACGCGCGGGGACCACCCGGTAGATCAGCGCTTCGCGGACCTGCTGCCGGGACCACCCCCGCACGCGCGGGGACCACCTCACGAACGGCGCCACCCACAGTGCCCAGCAGGGACCACCCCCGCACGCGCGGGGACCACGCGGCTGTCGCCCGGGGCGAGGAGGCTGGTGAGGGACCACCCCCGCACGCGGGGGACCACCAATGAAAAACATCGTTGCTGGTCACGTGGCCGGGACCACCCCCGCACGCGCGGGGACCACACCCGACTGCTCAGGCTCCACATCCTCCCCTCGGGACCACCCCCGCACGCGCGGGGACCACTTGTGCAGTTGTGCTTTTCCCGGCGTGCCGGGGGGACCACCCCCGCACGCGCGGGGACCACAGTTCGTGACCTGCGAGTTTAGTTGGGGGAGGTCCTGTTTTTGTCCAACTTCATTGAATCCGGCATCTGTGACACGCGTGGTGTAAGTGACATTTCCGGCATGCTCCCTCGTTTTCTTGCCGCTCCGGTTCTCAAGTGGCCTGCGGATCCCGGGCGTCCGGTCAGTGATGGAGCGACTCCCCGAATCCCGCCGCCAGCGGCATCCGTAGCCCCAGCGGCGGCGGGGCCGCCAGGGCGTCGGTGACCGGGCGGGCGTAGGCGTGGCCGAAGAGGGAGCCGCGGATGAAGTTGGTGGCCAGGGCGGTGACTTCGGCGCGGTGCTGGCGGAGGCTGTGGCCGTCCGAGTGGACCTCGAAGCGGCAGGTGGTGCGGTTGGCCTTCTTGGCGCGTTCGGCCAGGCGGAAGGAGAGTTCGGGGTCGGTGCGGGCGTCGTTGGTGCCGTGGACGAGCAGGACCTGGCGGCCGAGGAGGTGCTTGACCGGTTCCGGTTCCGGGCCGTCCGGGCCGGGGGAGTCGTTCTCGGGGAGCCACGGGGCCATCGCCAGGACGGAGCTGACCGCCGGGTGGCCGCCCGCCCGGAGTGCGGCGCGGCCGCCCATGCCGTGGCCGGCCAGGCAGATGGGGATGTCGCCGTAGAGGCGTACGACCTCCTCCGCCGACCACTCGGCGTCCGCCGCGAGTTGGGCGTCTGTCGTGTTCCAGCCGCGGCAGCTGTAGTGCACCACGTGCACGGCGAGCCCGTCCTCCTTTCCGGCGCGGGCCAGGGTGCGGGCCAGCGGAAGCTGGCGGGCGTACGAGAGGGGGGAGGGGCGGCGGTGCGAGTCGGCCTCGCCGTCCGGGAGCAGCAGGACGACGCCGCTGACCGCGGTAGTGGCTCCGGCCGTCCGGACGGCCCGTCCCAGCCTCGGGGCAGGCAGGGGGAGTGCGCGCTGTGCCATGGCAGAACAGTGTCAGAAGGAGAGGTGTACGCCACCCGTATTCGCGGTCACTGTTACGCATCGACACGCGGCGATCTACGCGCGTAGGGGCTAGAGTGCGCAGATGATGAGCCCGACCCTTCACGTGCCCGGCCAGGATCAGATCCGGCGTGCCCCCAAGGTCCTTCTCCACGACCACCTCGACGGCGGCCTGCGCCCCGGGACGATCGTGGACCTCGCCCGCGCGAGCGGGTACGAAGGACTTCCCGAGACCGAGCCGGACAAGCTCGGCATCTGGTTCCGCGAGGCGGCCGACTCCGGGTCGCTGGAGCGCTACCTGGAGACGTTCGCCCACACCTGCGCCGTCATGCAGACCCGTGAGGCGCTGGTCCGGGTCGCCGCCGAGTGCGCCGAGGACCTGGCGGCGGACGGTGTCGTCTACGCGGAGGTCCGGTACGCCCCCGAGCAGCACCTGGAAGCCGGGCTGACCCTCGAAGAGGTCGTCGAAGCGGTCAACGAGGGCTTCCGCGAGGGTGAGCGGCGGGCCCGCCGGGACGGGAACCGTATCCGGGTGGGCGCCCTGCTCACCGCGATGCGGCACGCCGCCCGGTCCCTGGAGATCGCCGAGCTGGCCAACCGTTACCGCGACCAGGGCGTGGCCGGATTCGACATCGCGGGCGCGGAGGCGGGCTTCCCGCCCACCCGCCACCTCGACGCCTTCGAGTACCTCAAGCGCGAGAACAACCACTTCACCATCCACGCGGGCGAGGCCTTCGGCCTGCCGTCGATCTGGCAGGCCATCCAGTGGTGCGGCGCCGACCGGCTCGGCCACGGCGTCCGCATCATCGACGACATCGAGGTCGCCGAGAGCGGCGAGGTGAAGCTCGGCCGCCTCGCCTCCTACGTACGGGACAAGCGCATCCCGCTGGAGCTGTGCCCGACCTCCAACCTCCAGACCGGTGCCGCCGCCTCGTACGCCGAGCACCCCATCGGGCTGCTGCGGAAGCTGCATTTCCGCGCCACCGTGAACACGGACAACCGGCTCATGAGCGGTACGAGCATGAGCCAGGAATTCGAGAAGCTGACCGAGACCTTCGGATACACGCTCGACGACATGCAGTGGTTCACCGTCAATGCGATGAAGTCTGCGTTCATTCCTTTTGATGAGCGTCTGGCCATGATCAACGAGGTGATCAAGCCCGGTTACGCCGAGCTGAAGGCCGAGTGGCTCTTCGAGCAGACCACCGCGACCAGCGTTTCTTCCGCGTCCTCGGACTGACCGGCACCCGCGCGCGAAACGGTCGGGATGTCGAATTCCCGGCCGTTTCCGGCGTGTCGGACCGTTTGTGGGGAGAGAGGGCGAGTGGCTACTTTTCGTTGCCCCCACACCCTCCTTCTCTTCCCGAGGATGAATCCCATATGAAGCAGTCCGCTGTCAGGACCCTTGGCGTCGCCGCCCTCGGTGCCGCCTTCGCCGCCGCTGCCGCGGGTACCGCCTCCGCCGCCGTGCTGCCGGCCGACGCCGTGGGCATGGCCCTGCCCGTCGCGAGCTCGGCGGTGGGCACCGCCACCCAGGGCCTGCCGCTCCAGGAGACGACCACCAAGCTCCTCGGCACCAACCAGCAGAAGCTCGTCGACGGCGCCACCGGCCCGGTCAAGGGGCTGCTCGGCGGCCTGCCCGCGGGCGGCGTGAACACCGGCGGGCTGTCGGCCAACGGCCTCCCGCTCGGCGGCTGAGCGAGCGACGCGGAGCCATACGCCCGTGGGGCGGCCACCAGGACCT
>NZ_JBHJQP010000072.1:0-35947 GCF_042262625.1 Streptomyces sp. NPDC056347
GCCCCCCGGTGGTCGGGGACGGGGGCCACGGGCCGCCGACGGGCCGTACGGTTCGTCAGGAGGCGGCGAGCGGGCGGACGGCGGTCGGCGCGTGGGCCGCCTCCGTCGCCAGGTCCTCGAACTCGTTGACGGACGCGATGTCCGTACCGCTCATCGCGATGTTCGTCACACGCTCCAGGATCGCCTCGACGACCACCGGCACCCGGAACTCCGCGGCCAGCTTCTTGGCCTCCTCGAAGGCCGGCAGCAACTGGTCGGGCTCGGTGACCCGGATCGCCTTGCAGCCCAGGCCCTCGACGACCTTGACGTGGTCGACGCCGTACACGCCGAGCTCCGGCGAGTTGAGGTTCTCGAACTCCAGCTTGACCTGGAAGTCGATGTCGAAGTTGCGCTGTGCCTGGCGGATCAGCCCCAGGTAGGAGTTGTTCACCAGGACGTGCACGTACGGGATGCGGTGCTGCGCGCCGACAGCCAGTTCCTCCAGCATGAACTGGAAGTCGTAGTCGCCGGAGAGCGCGACGACCGAGCCCTCCGGGTCGGCGGTGGCGACGCCCAGCGCGGCGGGGATCGTCCAGCCCAGCGGGCCCGCCTGTCCGCAGTTGATCCAGTGGCGCGGCCGGTAGACGTGCAGCATCTGCGCGCCGGCGATCTGGGAGAGGCCGATGGTGGTGACGTAGCGGGTCTCGGGGCCGAAGGCCCGGTTCATCTCCTCGTACACGCGCTGCGGCTTCAGCGGCACGTCGTCGAAGTGGGTGCGGCGCTGGAGGGTGGCGCGGCGCTCCTGGGTGGACGCGGCCCACCGCGAGCGGTCCTTGAGCCTCCCGGCCGCCTTCCGTTCGCGTGCCACCTCGATGAACAGCTCCAGCGCCGCCCCGGCGTCGGACGCGATGCCGAGGTCGGGGGCGAAGATCCTGCCGAGCTGGGTCGGTTCGATGTCGACGTGGACGAACGTCCGGCCCTGCGTGTACACGTCCAGCTTGCCGGTGTGGCGGTTGGCCCAGCGGTTGCCGATGCCGAGGACGAAGTCGGACTCCAGGAAGGTCGCGTTGCCGTAGCGGTGCGAGGTCTGCAGGCCGACCATGCCCGCGTTCAGCTCGTGGTCGTCGGCGATGGTGCCCCAGCCCATCAAGGTCGGGACGACCGGGACGCCGGTCAGCTCGGCGAATTCCACCAGGAGTTCGGCGGCGTCGGCGTTGATGATGCCGCCGCCCGCGACGATCAGCGGGCGCTCGGAGGCGTCCAGCAGCTCCAGGGCACGCTCGATCTGCTTGCGACTGGCGGCGGGCCGGTGCACCGGCAGCGGCTCGTAGAGCTCGGGGTCGAACTCGATCTCGGTGAGCTGCACGTCGATGGGCAGGTCGACGAGGACCGGGCCGGGGCGGCCGGAGCGCATCAGGTGGAAGGCCCGCTGGAAGACGCCGGGGACCTGGGCGGCCTCCAGCACGGTCGTCGCGGACTTGGTCACGGGCGCCGCGATCGAGGCGATGTCGACCGCCTGGAAGTCCTCCTTGTGGAGCACGGCGGTCGGCGCCTGGCCGGTGATGCAGAGGATCGGGATGGAGTCGGCGATGGCGGAGTACAGGCCGGTGATCATGTCGGTGCCGGCCGGGCCCGACGTGCCGATGCAGACGCCGATGTTCCCGGGGCGCGCCCGGGTGTAGCCCTCCGCCATGTGGGAGGCGCCCTCGACATGGCGGGCGAGGGTGTGATGAACCCCGCCGGCCGCCTTGAGTGCCGCGTAGAAGGGGTTGATCGCCGCGCCCGGCACACCGAACGCGTTGCTGACGCCTTCACGCTTGAGAATCTCAACTGCCGCTCGGGCAGCGGTCATTCGAGGCATGGGTAGCTCCTGCTCGGACCTGGTGGAGTCGGGCTCTGTCGCGCCGGCCTGAGAGCACCAATTCCGCATTACGGAAACTTGATTCTGTTATACGGAAGTCAATGTAGGGGTGCGTCCCGGCGGCCGTCAAGAGACACCGCACGGCGCCGCCGCCGGGGCGCGGGCGAAGGCGCGAAGTGTGCCGGTGCATTCCCCGCGGCCGCGTTCCTGGTGGACGATGGAGCCGGAACGGAGCCGGCCGGAAGGGAAGCCGGGCGGCGGAGGGAGACCATGGTGGAACCCGTGCCGGTACGCTGCCCGGCCTGCCGCCGCGAGCACGCCTACCGCCCGCCGTCCTACCCCTGCCCGTGCGGGGCGCCGACCGCCCCGCCGGTGCTGCCCGGCGCCCCGGTCGTCCGGGTCACCCGCCGGGCCCGGGGGGACGACCGGGTGACGGTGCGCTGCGAGGCCTGCGGGCGCCGGGACCAGTGGCCGCGGCCGGAGCTGTGCTGCCCGTGCGGAACGGTGCTGCGCGTCCCGGTCCGCCCGGCCCCGGCCCCCGGCCGTGACGCGGCACCCGAGGACCCCGCCCGCCCCGTCACCCCCGCGCACATACCGCTGCCGCGCACCGCCCCGGCCCCCCGGCCCGCCTTCCGGTCCACCGCCATCCGCGACGCGGGCGACGCCCTGGCGACCGCGGCCCGCTATCTGGGCTGGCTGGGCTATCACGACGTGGCCCGGCCCGCGCGCCCCTCGGCCACCCGGATCGACCTGCGGGCCACCGGGGTGATGGCCCAGGTCGACACGGTCTCCCGGCCGACCGCGCTGCGCGACGTCGAGTGCCTCTGGCTGAACGCGCTCAGCGCCCAGGTCACCGGCGTCCTCTTCTCGCTCTCCGGGTACGCTCCGGACGCGGCGGCCCGGGCGGACGAGCTGGGCGTGCCACTGTTCACGATGGACGCCGCCGGCACGCCCCGCCCGGTCAACGGCCCGGCCGAGGAACTGCTCAGCACCGGGGCCTAGCCGGTACAGGGAGGAACGGGCTTGTGAACGCTCGGACAGGGACCCGCGTTTCGGCGTATGCCATCGCCGTGCAGGATGATCAGCTGCTGTTGGCCCGGCTGTCGGATGCCTCGCCCGTCTTCATGCCGGGCCTGTGGCATCTGCCTGGCGGGGGCATCGATCCGGGCGAACAGCCCGTCGCGGCACTGTCCCGCGAACTCATGGAAGAGACGGGCCTCGAACTGATCGAGGCCCACCTGCTCGACGCGAGGACGTACTCGGCCCGGAGAAACGGGGTGAGCTGGAGCCTGACCGCGTTGTTCTACGCGGTAGCCCTCGAGGAAGGGGAGCCGACGGTGACCGAGGTCGATGGTTCCACCGAGGCAGCGGTATGGGTGCCTCTGGCCGACATGCGGGACGACACCATGCTGTCACCGGCTGCGGCTGACGCCATGCGCATGCTGGACCGCGCCAAGGCGGCTTTCACAGCCATTCGTTGAGCACCGGGCGAACAGCACCGTCACCTCGCGGCGAACGGCCCGCCCGGATGCCTCGCGGCGCCGGCGACTCCAGCCTGGCCCGCTGCCCGTCGGTCAGAGAACCCGGGCACATGACCCTGCGATGCCGAGGGCGCGGGCGCGGGCGGCCGACGGTTCAGCCGGCGCGTTCCCCATACCTGTAGGCGAGTTGACGGTCACCGCACACTCGCCGACACCACCCGTATCTACTGTCATGCCCTCGACACAATCGATACTCTGTGCTGTTTCCTTCTTCTACAGCCAGGAGTTTCCATGCCCAGACGTTTACCGACAGCGGCCAGGCTCCGTGCGGCGGCACTGGCCGCCGCCGTCGCCGCCGCCCTGTCCATGACCGGGGTCCAGGCCACCGCCGCCCCGCCGCAGGACCGCACCCCGATGAACACCGCCTTCGAGCAGGCGGCGAAGAAGTACGACGTCCCGCGGGACCTGCTGGCCGCGGTCGGCTACGGCGAGACCCACCTCGACGGCCACGACGGCAAGCCGAGCCAGGACCGCGGATACGGCGTCATGCACCTGGTCAGCAACCCCGTCAACCACTCCCTGAACAAGGCCGCCGAGATCACCGGCCACTCCCCCGCCGAGCTGCGCCACGACACCGCGGCGAACATCGAGGGCGGCGCCGCCGTACTGCGCGCGCACGCCGACGCGCTGGGCCTCGACCGCACCGAACGGCGCGACCTCAACGCCTGGTACCCGGTCGTCGCCCGCTACAGCAACGCCAAGGGCGCCACCGCCGCCCTCTACGCGGACACCGTCTACGAGTTCCTCGCCAAGGGCATCACCGCGGCGGCCGAGGGCGAGAAGGTGACCGTCACCGGCCGCGACGTCGCCCCCGAGAAGGGCGCGTACAAGGGCAGCGGCTTCGACAGCACAGAAGCGGACTACCCGCCCGCCCGCTGGGTTCCCGCCTCCTCCGACAACTACGACTCCGGACGCTCCGAAGCGATCAGAGCAATCGTCATCCACGTCACCGAGGGCTCCTACGCGGGCACGATCAGCTGGTTCCAGAACCCCGCGTCGCAGGTCAGCGCGCACTACGTGATCCGTTCCTCGGACGGCGAGGTCACGCAGATGGTGCGGGAATCCAACACGGCGTGGCACGCGCGCTCCGGTAATCCCTACTCCGTGGGCATCGAGCACGAGGGCTACATAAACAAACCGGGCTGGTTCACCGACACGATGTACCGGTCGTCGGCCGCGCTCACCAAGGACCTGGCCGACCGCTACGGCATCCCCAAGGACCGGGCGCACATCCTGGGCCACGTCGAGGTCCCCGGCAACGACCACACGGACCCGGGCCCGAACTGGGACTGGGACTACTACATGAAGCTGGTCGGGGGATCCGGCGGCAACCCGCAGCCCCGCCCCCTGGTCGACACCTTCGCCGACGCGCCCGGCTACGCCTCCCCGACCAGCACGGTCCAGACGGGCACCCTCAAGCAGGGCACCAACTACGTCTTCTGCAAGGCCCCGGGGCGCGAGATCCGCGACACCTCCAACAACTACAACCACTGGTGGCTGCGGACCGACCTCGACGTGGGGCCGGCCAACCAGTGGGTCTCCGCGTACTACCTCTCACGCTGGGGCAACGACGAAGCGCGCGACAACGACGGAAACGAAATCCCCGACTGCGAAGACGCCTGACCCGACGCCGGTCCTCACCATCGTCCGCCCGCGGTGGGGACCGGCGCCGTCCGAAGAACACCACCCGCGCCCGCGGCCCGGCACCGTCACCGCCCGGCGGGCCGGCCACTCGGAACGCGCGCCCCGGAGCGACATACTGTGCGCATGCACATCCGTACCGCCCGCCGCGCCGACCTTCCGTTGCTCCAGGAGATCGAGCGCGCCGCCGGAGAGCCCTTCCGCGCACTCGGCATGGAGACCATCGCGGACGACGATCCGCCGCCGCTCGACCTGCTCGACGCCTACCACCGGGCGGGCCGCGCCTGGGTCGCCGTGGACCCGGCGGACCGCCCGGCCGGATATCTGATCGCCGACCCGGTCGACCGGGCCGTCCACATCGAGCAGGTCTCCGTGCATCCGTCCGCCGCGCGGCGCGGAGTGGGCCGCGCGCTCATCGACCACCTCGCCGACTGGGCGGGCGAGCGCGGCACACGGGCGCTCACGCTCACGACCTTCGCCCACGTGCCCTGGAACGCGCCGTACTACGCCCGTCTCGGGTTCCGCGTCCTTGACGAGGACGAACTCACCGACGGGCTGCGGCGGATCAGGGCCCAGGAGGGTGAACACGGCCTGAACCGCTGGCCACGGGTCTGCATGCGGCGGGCGATCCCGCGCCCCACCGGCCCCGTGGACCCCCGGCAGCTCAGCGGAACCGACCGGCAACAGTGAGTGCAATCGGTCACGTTCGGGCCTGAGGGGCCGCAATTGTTCGGCCGGTGTCAGTGGCCGCCCTTAGGGTAGTGGTCATGGCTTTAACTCCACGTCACACACCTACCCTCGACCGTCCGCGCGCCTCCCGGCAGGCCAGCCCGTCCGCCGCTCGGGCGAACGAGGCGATCCGCGCGTTCGTCGACGCCCAGGCGGGCCAGGAATGGTCCTCCGTGGAGTCCGCCGCGTACGAAGTACTGCTGATCGAGTGGGCGGCCGCCACCCGGGGTGTCGCCGGCGGCATCATCGAAGCCGCCTGACGGCCCCGGGGCGGCCCGCCCTCTCGGCGGCGCCTACTCCCCGTACCCCTCCCGCAGTTCGATCTTCCGGACCTTCCCGCTGACCGTCATCGGGAAGCCGTCCAGGATCCGCAGCCGCCTCGGGATCTTGTAGTGCGCGAGCTGCTCGCGGCAGAAGTCCGTGACCTCGTCCAGGGTCGGCGGGTCGGCCGGGTCCCTCGGGATGACGCAGGCCAGGATCTCCTCCCCGTAGGTGTCGTCGGGCACACCCACCACCTGCACATCGGCGATCTTCGGGTGGCTGTAGAGGAACTCCTCGATCTCCCGCGGGTACACGTTCTCGCCACCCCGGATGATCATGTCCTTGATCCGGCCGACGATCTGTACGTAGCCGTCCTCCCGCATCACCGCGAGGTCACCGGTGTGCATCCAGCGGCCGGCGTCGATGACCTCGGCGGTCCGCTCCGGCTGTTCCCAGTAGCCGAGCATCACGCCGTAGCCGCGGGTGCACAGCTCGCCCGGCACGCCCCGCTCCAGCGTCACCCCGCTCACCGGGTCGACGACCTTCACCTCGATGTGCGGCAGCACCCGGCCGACGGTTCCGGTGCGGCGCTCCAGGTCGTCGTCGCGGCGGGTCTGGGTGGAGACCGGCGAGGTCTCCGTCATGCCGTAGCAGATGGACACCTCGTCCATGTGCATCTCGGCGACGACCCGCTTCATCACCTCGACCGGGCAGGGCGATCCGGCCATGATCCCGGTGCGCAGCGAGGAGAGGTCGTACCCGGCGAAGTCCGGGAGGTTCAGCTCCGCGATGAACATCGTGGGCACTCCGTAGAGCGAGGTGCATCGTTCCTGCTGCACGGCGGCGAGCACGGCACCGGCCTCGAAGGCGGGGGTGGGTATGACGATGCAGGCCCCGTGCGAGGTGGCGGCGAGGTTCCCCATGACCATGCCGAAGCAGTGGTAGAAGGGGACCGGCAGACAGATCCGGTCCTGCTCGGTGTAGGCGACCGTCTCCCCCACGAAGTAGCCGTTGTTGAGGATGTTGTGGTGGGAGAGGGTGGCGCCCTTGGGGAAGCCGGTGGTGCCGGAGGTGTACTGGATGTTGATCGGGTCGTCGCAGGACAGCTCCGCTTCCCTGGCGGCGAGTTGCTCCGCCGTCACGGCCCCCGCCCCGGCCAGCAGCTCGTCCCAGGACGGGTCGTCGATGTAGTGCACCGCGCGCAGCGCCGGGCAGTCCGCGCGGACCTGGCCGACCAGGGCGCGGTAGTCGCTGGTGCGGTGCGCGAGCGAGGAGACCAGCAGCGAGATCCCGGCCTGTCGCAGTACGTAGGACAGTTCGTGCGCGCGGTACGCCGGGTTGATGTTGACCATCACGGCGCCGATGCGGGCGGTGGCGTACTGCACGAGCACCCACTCCGGGCAGTTGACCGCCCAGATCCCGACCCGGTCGCCCCTGGCGACCCCCGAGGCCATCAGGGCGCGGGCCAGTTCGCCGACCGCCGCGCCGAACTCGGTGTAGGTCCAGCGCCGCCCGGAGGCGACGTCCACCAGCGCCTCGCGGTCGCCGTACGTCGCGATCGCGCGGTCCAGGTTGCGGCCGATGGTGTCGCCGAGCAGCGGGGTGGTGCCGGTGCCGTGCGCGTAGGAGAGCTCGCTCATCGCAGATCGCCCTCGTCGTACTCGGTGCCGGTGCCCCGGGCCGTGCGTTCGCGCAGTTCGATGCGGCGGATCTTGCCCGAGACGGTCTTGGGCAGCTCGGCGAACTCCAGCTTGCGGACGCGCTTGTACGGGGCGAGGACCGCCCGGGAGTGCTCGAACAGCGCCTTCGCGGTGTCCGGGCCGGGCTCCCAGCCCTCGGCGAGCACCACGTACGCCTTCGGGACGGCGAGGCGGACCGGGTCGGGGGCCGGGACGACGGCGGCCTCGGCGACCGCCTCGTGCTCCAGCAGCGCGCTCTCCAGCTCGAAGGGGCTGATCTTGTAATCACTGGCCTTGAACACGTCGTCGGCGCGGCCCACGTAGGTGATGTAGCCGTCGGCGTCGCGCGAGCCGATGTCGCCGGTGCGGTAGTAGCCGCCGGCCATCGCCTCGGCGGTGCGGTCCGGGTCGCCGTGGTAGCCGGTCATCAGGCCGAGCGGACGGGCGGACAGGTCGAGCGAGATCTCGCCCTCGGCGGCGCCGGGCTCGCCGGTGACCGGGTCCAGCAGCTCCACCTTGAAACCGGGGCTGGGCCGTCCCATCGAACCGGCCTTCAGCAGCTGGCCGGGGGTGTTGGCGACCTGGACGGCGGTCTCGGTCTGGCCGAAGCCGTCCCGGATGGTGACGCCCCAGACGCGCCGGACGGTCTCGATGACCTCCGGGTTCAGCGGCTCACCGGCCGCGACGACCTCGCGCGGCGGGGTCTTCAGCTGGGCGAGGTCGGCCTGGATCAGCATCCGCCAGACGGTGGGCGGGGCGCAGAAACTGGTGACGCCCGAGCGGTCCATCTCGGCCATCAGCCGGGCCGCGTCGAAACGGGTGTAGTTGAAGATGAAGACGGTCGCCTCGGCGCTCCACGGCGCGAACAGGTTCGACCAGGCGTGCTTGGCCCAGCCCGGCGAGGAGATGTTGAGGTGGACGTCCCCGGGCTTCAGGCCGATCCAGTACATCGTCGCCAAGTGGCCCACGGGGTAGGAGACATGGGTGTGCTCGACGAGCTTGGGGCTGGCGGTGGTGCCGGAGGTGAAGTAGAGCATCAGCGGTTCGTCGGCGTCGGTCTCCCGGTCCGCCTCGAAGGTCTCGGGCTGCTCGTCGGCCCCGGCGTACGAGAGCCAGCCGGGCACGTCCGCGCCGACCGCGAACCGGGTGTAGTCGCCGGGCACCTCGTCGAACTTGGCGGTGTCGGTGTCCCGTACCAGGACGTGCCGGACCCGGCCGCGCTCCACCCGGTCGCGCAGGTCGACCGGGCCGAGCAGCGGGGTGGCAGGGATGACCACGGCGCGCAGCTTCATCGCGGCGAGCGCGGTCTCCCACAGCTCGACCTGGTTGCCGAGCATCACGAGAATCCGGTCCCCGGCCCTTACGCCCCGGGCGCGCAGCCAGTTCGCGGCCTGGTTGGACCGGGCGGACATCCGGGCGAAGGAGACCTCGGTGCGGCCGCCGTCCTCCTCCACGATGTGCAGGGCGGTGCGGTCGTTGTTCTCGGCGATGGCGTCGAACCAGTCGAGCGCCCAGTTGAAGTGATCGGTCCTGGGCCAGCTGAAGCCCTCGTACGCCGCTTGGTAGTCCTCGCGATGCTTCAGGAGAAAGTCCCGGGCGGCCCGGAACGTCTCCGTCGCACTGGTTGCCGACATGTGCCCTCCTCGATTGCGGACCGGACCGGTCACTTAGCATCATCCAAACAGTGACCCAGGTCTCACCACCCCCGAACGGGGGTACGGCAGGGCGGCCGAGCCTCCTGCCCCGGACCCGGGCGGGAAGGCGTCAGCGTGCCGGAATCCGTCGATGCGGTCGAAATGCAGACGGCGCTGCTGCGGCTGCGCCGGACCAGTGGCCTGCCGGTGGCCTTCGGCGGGCTGCTCTCGGACGCCCGCCATGCCCGGATCGCCGAGCTGAACGGGGCGCAGACCGGTGTGCTGCGCGGGCTGGTGATCTCGGCGGGCAGCGGTCTCGGCGGCAAGGCGATCGCCCTGTCCCGGCCGTGCGCGGTGACCGACTACCACTCCTCGCGCCACATCAGCCACGAGTACGACCTGGCGGTCGCGGCGGAGGGGCTGCGTTCGGTGGTCGCGGTCCCGGTCGTGGTGCGGCGCAGGGTGCGCGGGGTGCTGTACGGGGCGCTGCGTGAGCCGATCACGCTCGGCGACCGCACCTTCGACGCGGCGGTGTCCGCCGCCCGTGACGTGGAGCAGGCCCTGGTCGTACGGGACGAGGTGCAGCAGCTGCTCACCACGGCCCGGGAGCAGGTCACCGATCCGCGGACGAACCCGGAGGCGTGGGAGGACGTCCGCGAGGCCCACCGCGAGCTGCGGGCCCTGGCCCCGAAGGTGGGCGACCCGGCGCTGCGCGACGAGCTGCTCGCGGTGTGCGGGCGGCTCGCCTCGGCGGCCGGGTCCCGTACGCCGGGGCCCTGCGGGGTGCGGCTGGCGCCGCGCGAGCTGGACGTGCTGGCCTGCGTGGCGGCGGGGGCGACGAACGCGGCAGCGGCGAAGCGGCTCGGGCTGGGGGCGGAGACGGTCAAGGGCTATCTGCGTTCGGCGATGCGGAAGCTGGGCGCGCACACCCGGCTGGAGGCGGTGGTGGCGGCCCGCCGCGCGGGACTGCTGCCGTAGCGCCCGCCCCCGCCGTTCGTGTCAGCCGAAGTCCACGAAGGCGGCGAACCGGATGTCGCAGGTGTCGGCCGTGCCCGGCGGCGCCATGACGGAGAGCATCCGCCGCGCCTCCTCGGTGACCGCGTCGCGCTCGGCCGGGCCGAGGGCGGCGAGCGGCTGCACGGTGAGCACGGACGGGCGGGCGCCGGGCGCTCCACCGCCGTCGTGGCACCAGATCGCCGCGAGGAAGCCGTCGACGAGCACCGAGCCGTACGCCTGGTTGCCCTTGCCGTTGCGTCCGTGGAACCGGGGCGGGATCACCCGGCCGCGGTCCGCGTGGCCGAGCAGGACGTTGTCGAACTCGGGCAGGAAGCGTGGCGGGGCCGGGGTGTCCTCGGGAGGGCGCGGCGCGTCCGGCAGGTCGAAGAGTTCGACGCCGTTCTCGTCCCGGAAGGTGACGAGCCCGGGCCGCAGCCGCTCGAACACCTCCCGCAGCCGGGTCAGCCCGGCCCAGGCCTGCATGTCCTTCACCGAGGCCGGTCCGAAGGCGGCGAGATAGCGCAGCACCGCGGCGTCCGGCGCGGGCGCCGGGCGTGCGGGGGCGCCCAGCCAGCGCTCGGCGGTGGTCAGCGCGACCTGCCCGCTGCGGCCCCACACTCCGCGCGGGGTGACCTGGACCAGGGGGAGCAGGCAGCGGGCGGCGGTGCCCAGGGCCCGTGGGTCGGCCCCGGGCCATTCGGCGTGCAGGGCCTCGCGGATCTCCTTGGGCGTCCGGGGCCGCTCCTCGACGAGCCCGGTGGCCAGGGACCGCAGCCGGCCGAGGTCCACGCCGGTCAGTCCGGCGCGGAAGACCCTGAGCTCCCGGTCGCGGGCCGGCTGGACGAGCGGGCGCAGGCTCAGTACGTCGTCGGCGGTGTGCAGATGGATGGTGGAGCGCAGGGTGACGATGCGGGCCACCTCGCGGGACTCCATCAGCGCGGCCAGCTCGGCGGGGCGGAAGCCCTCGAGGCGGGCGCAGAGCTGGTAGTAGGGCGGCCTGGTGTTCTGCGCCTGGAGGCCGACCAGGTGGTGCACCGCGTCCTTCGCGGGCATCGCGGTGCGGCGCAGCAGCAGCTGGCGCTCCAGGGTGGCCCGGTTCAGCGCGCGGGGCGAGAGCACGGCGGGTGCGGCGGAGTTCTTCGTGGCGGCCATGACCGGCACGCTACGCGCCGTTGCGGACAGCTTCGGTCCGCATTGGCTCCTTTCCCCGTCCCGTGTACACCCCGCCGTGGCGCGGGACCCCGGATCACGGGGCGGGCGCCGCCATCATGGGGCGGGTGATCAGTGTGCTGTTCGCCCTCCTCACCGCGCTGAGCAACGGCGCCGCCTCCGTGCTCCAGCGCCGCGCCGCCCGGACCGTCCCCGACAGCGAGGCGATGCGGCTTTCACTGATCGGGCATCTGCTGCGCCGGCCGCTGTGGCTGGCCGGGATCGGGCTGGTGATCGTCGCGGCCGTCTGCCAGGCGGTGGCGCTGGCCACCGGGCCGATCGCCGTGGTCCAGCCGATCTTCGTGATCGAGTTGCCCGCCACCCTGCTGATGGCCGCCTGCGTGATGCGGGTCCGGCTGCCGCGGCGGACCTGGTACGGGGTGGCGGCCGTGACACTGGGGCTGGCGCTGGGCATGGCCTCGGCGGCCCCCGGCGGCGGGTCGGCGTCGGTGCACGCGCCGGCCTGGATTCCCGCGCTGCTGCTGACCGGGCTCTTCGAGGCCGCGCTGGTCGCCGCCGCGCAGGGCAGCCGCGGCAACACCCGGGGCGCGCTGCTCGGGCTGGCCGCCGCCTGCGGTTACGCCCTGACGGCCGCGCTGATGAAGGACGCCATGGCGCGGCTGACGGACGGCGGGGCGGGGGCGCTGTTCACGGCCTGGCAGCTGTACGCCACTGCGGCGGCCGGGGTGGGCGCGCTCTTCCTGCTCCAGAACGCACTTCAGGCGGGCACGCTGGTCGCCGTCCAGCCGATGCTGACCCTCGGGGACGCGCTGATCAGCGTGGCGTACGGGGTGACGCTGTTCGGTGAGGAGCTGCGCACCGGCTGGTGGCTGCTTCCGGTGGCCGTGGCGCTCGCCCTGATCGGGGCGGGCTGTGCGGAGCTGGCCCGTTCCCCGCTGGCGGCCGGGGACAGGCGGTGGCCGCCGGCCCGCCGGGTGGATTGAGCCGCCCCCGAGCGGGCCTCGAGCGACCGGGTCGCGCCACCCGTCCGCTCGGCGCTATCCTCCGCTTCTGGACATGTGCGGTGTTGCGGGCAAGGGGCCCGTGTTCTTCTTGGGGGTTGGTGTGGTTTCCGGTCGCGTTGTGCGGTTCGACGGAGCTCGTGGGTACGGTTTCATCGCGCCCGATCACGGTGGTGAGGACGTCTTCCTCCATGTCAACGACATGCTGATCCCGGAGTCGTACGTGCATACGGGTACGGCGGTCGAGTTCGAGATCGAGGACGGGGAGCGCGGGCTGAAGGCGTCGTCCGTGCGGCTCGCCGAGGGGGCGACCGGAAAGCCGGCGGCCGTGCCCCAGGCCGTCTCCGACGACGATGCGCTGTGCGACGTGCTGAGTGCGGCGGAGTTCACCCGGGCGGTGACCGATGTCCTGCTGGAGTCGGCGCCCACGCTGACGGGCACGCAGATCCTCCAGGTCCGGCGCAGTCTCCTGCAGTTCGCCAAGAACCACGGCTGGACCGAGGGCTGACGCCCGCGGGGCGGGTTCAGCCGCTCCGCTCACGTACCACCAGCGGGGTGCCCAGCACCTGGTGTCCGCCGCTGGCCATCATGCGCACCTCTCCACGGTCGCTGATCTCCGCGCGCACGATGCCGGTCTCGTCCTCGTACACCGGGAACCCGCCCGCGCCCGACTGTGCGGTGCGGTGGACGGTGACGGTGTCGTCCTCGACGGCGGACGCCTGAAATACCAGTTGGTAGCTCTCCGGGTAGTCCATGTCCTCGTCTCCGATGCGGACGGGGCAGGGCAGGGTTCCGCCCGCACCCTCCATGGTCTCTCCGTCCGGCCGGTGGCGCCCGGCCGGACGCTCCACGGCTGCGGGTCCGCGCCCGGGCCATTTATCCTGAGACCGTACGGGCGGTTCGACGGCAATCGCGCGGGTATCGCCTGCCAGGCCCCCTTTTTCCCGCAGCCGGGAAGGGAGACACCACGATGGATGCCGACAGGGGAGACGATGTCTACCAGCCCCAGCAGCAGCCGGAGGCCGCGGAGCTCACCGAGCAGCTGGACATCGAGGACACCCTGGAAAACCGCGGGCTGGCCGACGCGCTCGACGAGGGCTACTCACCGCCCGAGCGGCCGTGGGCGGTGGAGGACCGGGGCACCACCGCCGCCGAGCAGCGCGACGGTGAGTCGCTGGAGAGCCGCCTGGCGCGCGAACTGCCCGACTCCAGCGACACTGTCGGCGACGGACTGGGTGATCTGCCGGACGGTGACGGCGAGCTGTGGGACGCGGAGGTCGGTACGGTGCGCGCCGGCCGGCTCACCCGGCAGCTTGACATCGACGACCCGGACACCACGACCGGCGAGGACGTCGGGATCGACGGGGCCGGCGCCTCCGCGGAGGAGGCCGCCATGCATGTGGTGTCCGACGGCCGGGGGTGAGCCACCGGCCTCCCGCCGGACCATGACCTCGGAGGTAATCGACGCCCCGCGCGGCGTGGGACATCGTGGTTCTCACCGGACCGGCCGAGGGCCGGGCCCCGACGAGAGGACCCCACGATGACCGCGTACGACGAGGCCGTCCAGCGCTACTTCACCGCCTGGAACGCGACCGGCGAGGAGGAGACGGCGAAGGCCGTCGCGGCCGCCTTCACCGAGGACGCCACGTACACCGACCCGCTGGCCGAGGTGAGCGGGCACGACGGGCTGGTGGCGCTGATCGGCGGTGCCCAGCAGCAGTTCCCGGGTTTCGAGTTCCGGCCCACCGGCTCCCCGGACGGCCACCACACGCTGGCGCGCTTCAGCTGGGAGCTGGTCTCGGTCGCCGACGGTTCGGCGCCCGTCGCCGGGTCGGACGTGATCACCCTCGCCGACGACGGTCGCATCGCCTCGGTCAGCGGCTTCCTCGACCGGGTGCCGGGCGCCTGAGACACCTCCCGGGGGCGGGGAGCACCGTCGGCCGGTTCTCAGGCCGGTTCGTCGAGGAACTTCCCGCCCTCCAGCAGGGTCTTGAGCGTGGACAGGATCGCCACCCAGCCCTCGCTGACACCCTCCAGCATCCTGCTCTCCGGGCTGTCGAAGCCGTCGTGGGTGAGGGTCAGCCTGATGCCCAGCTCGGGTTCGGCGGCCGGTTCGATGTCGAAGGAGACCTTGGACCGCTCCCGGACGGCCCGCTCCCACTCCTCCTCCGAGGCGAAGTCGAACATCTGGCGGTGCATGGGCTGAAGGGTGTGCCAGCTGTACGCGAGCCGCTTGCCGGGCTCGGCCGCCAGGACCCGCTGGCCGACCTCCTCGAACTCACCGTCCGGGTCCATCTTCCAGCGGACCGGCGCACCGGGCTCCCAGGTGGAGTCGGGGCCGTATCCGCCCATGTAGATCCTGATGAGTCCGGGATCGGTCAGTGCCCGGTAGAGCTTCTCCGCGGTGGTCTGGATGTAGAGGCTGTAGACGAACTCGGGCTTGGCCATGGCCGTTTCTCCGGGACTGCTCGGGGGTTACGGGGTGTCGGCGCGGACGGCCCGGCCCTGCGCGGGCAGGGCGGCGAGCCCGGGGGCCGGTTCCAGCGGGCGATCGGTGAAGAATCGGGCCATGAGGTCCGCGACGTCGTCCGGGCGCTCCAGGACGACCCAGTGGTCGGACTCGCCGACCGTGAGGAAGCGGCTGCCCTCGATCGTGGCGGCGAAGGCCCGCTGCCGCTCCGGCGAGGTCACCGTGTCGTGCTCGCCCGCGAAGACCAGCGCGGGCACACCGGTCAGCCCGCCGGAGAAGTCCGGCCGCTGCTCCAGTGCCCGGTGCAGCGAGCGCACCGCGTGCGGGGAGTGGGTCAGGGCGTACAGGAACGAGCGCCGGACATAACGCTGCGCCAAATCGCGGCGGTGGACCCGGCGTCCGGGGTCCTGGCACATCAGCACCTCGGCGGCCAGCCCGGCCAGCCCCGCCAGGTCACCGGTGTCGAGCCGGGCGACGGCGCGGGCCCAGTGGGCGCGCTGTTCCTCGGTGATGTGGGCGGGCACCCCGCCGAGTGCCAGCCGGGCGATCCGGCCGGGGTACCGCTGGGCGCAGCCGAAGGCGATCGACGTACCGTACGAGAAGCCGAACAGGTTGACCCGTTCGGCGCCCAGGTCGTCGATGATGCCGATGACGGCGTCCTGGAGGACCTCCATGCCGGTGCCGGGAGGTAACGGATCCGCCTCGCCCATGCCGGGCAGGTCGGCGGTGATCACCGGGGCCAGCGGCCCGAGGTGGTCGTCCATCTGCGGCCAGCCGTACATGCCCTGGAGGGCGCCGCCGAGGACGACGACCGGTTCGGTGCGCGGCGAGGGCTGCCGCAGCAGCCGGTATCCGTAGCGCAGTCCGTCCACCGACAGGGTCCGGATGATCTCGTCGGCCATGGGTCGCGTGCCTCTTGGTTTCCGGGTCAGGCCCTGGTGAGAACGAGTGCGGCGTTGTGCCCGCCGAAGCCGAGCGAGGTCTTGACGGCCGCGTCGAAGACCGCGGGCCGTGCCTCCTTGCTCACCACGTCGACGGGGATCTCGGGATCGGGTGCGTCGAGGTTGACGGTGGGCGGTACGAGGCGGTGCTGGAGCGCCAGCACGGTCAGCGCGGTCTCGATGCCGCCGGCAGCGCCCAGGGTGTGTCCGGTCATCGCCTTCGTCGAGGTGACCAGGGGGCGGTCGCCGAGGACCCGGTGGAGCACCGTCCCCTCGATGAGGTCGTTGGAGACCGTGGAGGTGCCATGGGCGTTGACGTGCCCGATGTCCCGGGCCGAGACCCCGGCGTCGGCGAGCGCGGCGCGCAGGGCCCGCTCGACGCCGAGGCCCTCGGGGTCGGGGGCGACGGCGGAGTGGGCGTCGCTGGAGGCGGCGTACCCCGCGATGTGGGCGCGGACGGTGGCGCCGCGGGCACGGGCGTGTTCCGGCCGCTCCAGCACCAGGAGTCCGGCGCCCTCGCCGACGACGAAGCCGTCCCGGTGGACGTCGAAGGGGCGGCAGGCCGACGCGGGGTCGTCGCGCCGGGTGGAGACCGCCTTGAGCTGGCAGGCGCTGGCGATGAGCAGCCGGGAGCAGACCGATTCGGCGCCGCCCGCCACGACGATGTCGCAGGCGCCGGTGCGGAGCATCTGGTGGGCGGTGCCGAGGGCGACGGTGCCGGAGGAGCAGGCGGTGGAGACGGCCTGGCTCGGGCCGAGGGCGCCGAGGTCGGTGGCGACGCTGCTGGCCGCGCCGTTGACGACGGTGAGCGGGGCGAGCTTCGGGGAGACCCGCCGGGAGCCGCGTTCGGTGAGGAGGGTGTGCTGCTCGTCGTAGAAGGGCAGTCCGCCGTGGGCGGAGCCGATGACGACGGCGACCCGTCCGGCGTCCCAGACCGCGGGGTCGAGACCGGCGTCGGCGACGGCCTCGCGGGCCGCGACGACGGCCAGTTGCGCGAAGCGGTCCATGAGCCGCGCGGTCGCCACGCCGAGCGCGGCACGCGGGTCGATTCCGGTGACGGTGTACATGAAGTCGCAGGGCAGGCCCTCGAGTTCGGACCGGCGCGGGACGCAGGGCGGGTCCGTGACCTCGGTGACCGCGCGCCAGGTCGCCGCCGCGCCCACCCCGGCGGCGGTGACCAGGCCGATGCCGGTGACGGCGGCGGCGAACGGCTCCGGGCGGTACGGACGGGGCGTCACGCGGCGATCCTGCTGCGCACCGCGTCGACGAGCTGGCCGACGGTGTCCCGGGAGGTCAGCTGGACGTCGTCGAGGTCGACGCGGAGCCGGTCCTCGATCAGCAGCCGCAGTTCCTCCAACGCCAGTGAGTCGAGCTGGAGGTGACGGAGCGACACCTCGGGGTGGATGGCGAGGGGGTCGGTGCCGAAGTTCGCCACCAGCAAGGTGCTGATCTCTTCTGCCGTGCTCATGCGGCGCTCCTGCGCTCTCGTACGCGGTGACGCCCTGCCGCGTGAGGTGTGCGAGCCGTCGGGGGACGCCGGCTGGTCCGGAGGAACCATTTATACGCCTTCGCGACGGTAGAACCGGTCCGCGTTCGCTCTTGCGATGGAGGGCGTCCAGGTGTGCGAATTCAGGGATTCACCGCGCCCGACACGCCGCGCAGATCGTTGTCATGCTCGGGACAGATAGATAATCTGATCACCCTTCGCGGCCCTCGGCCCACCCCGCCCGGGCCCGGGGGCCCTTCTTTCTCCCCCACCGAGCAGGAGCAGGTATGCCCAGCCGCGCCGCAGCCCACACAAGGGGCCGCTCCACCGTCCTGGCGGCCCTCACCGCCACCGTCCTCGCCGTGACCGGCTCACCGGCCCTCGCCGCCCCCGGCGACGGCCACCCGATGGACCGGGCGTTCGCGCGGGCCGCGGCGGAGTTCGACGTACCGCGCGACCTGCTCGCCGCCGTCGGCTACGGCGAGACCCGGCTCGACGGCCATTCCGGCCGCCCCAGCCAGGCCAACGGCTACGGCGTCATGCACCTGGTGAGCAACCCCGCCGACAAGACGCTGGAGCGGGCCGCGGCCCTGACCGGCAAGCCGCTCGGGAAGCTGCGCACCGACACCGGGACCAACATCCTGGGCGGTGCCGCCGTGCTGCGCTCCTACGCGGACGAGCTGGGCCTCGACGCCCGGGACCGCGACGACATCAACGCCTGGTACCCGGTGGTCGCCGCGTACGGCGGCGCCGAGGGACCGGCCGCCGCGCTCTACGCCGACGCCGTGTACACCTTCCTGGCCGACGGGATCCGGGCGGACGCCCCCGGCGGTGAGCACATCACGGTGACGAGCCGTCCGGTCGCCCCGCAGAAGGGCGCGCTCGCCGCCTCCGAGCTGCGCGCGCAGAGCCCGGACTACCCGTCGGCACTGTGGGTGGCGGCCGACCCGAACAACTACACCCAGGGCCGCACCGCGACCATCGACAAGGTGGTCGTCCACGTCACGCAGGGCTCGTACGCGGGCTCGATCAACTGGTTCCGGAACCCGGCGTCCGAGGTGAGCGCGCACTACGTGGTGCGGTCCTCCGACGGCGAGATCACCCAGATGGTGCGGGACGGCGACACCGCGTACCACGCCCGCAGCGCCAACTCCTCCTCGCTCGGCATCGAGCACGAGGGCTTCATCGACGACCCGTCCTGGTTCACGGACAGCATGTACCGCGCCTCCGCGGCGCTGACCAAGTACCTCTGCGACCGCTACGGAATCCCCAAGGACCGGGCGCACATCATCGGGCACAGCGAGGCGCCGGGCAACGACCACACCGACCCGGGGCCCTACTGGGACTGGAACCGCTACATGCAGCTGGTCGGCGGTGACACCGGCGGCGAGAGTCCCGACGGGCTGAGCTTCACCTCGTACGCCACCCAGCAGAGCGGCTCGGCCGGGGCCCAGGTCAAGGCCGTCCAGCGGCTGCTCAGCGAGCAGGGGTACCCGGTCGGCACGGTGGACGGCGACTTCGGCCCGGCCACCAAGGCCGCGGTGACCGCGTACCAGGCCGCGCGCGGGCTGGACGCGGACGGTGTGGTGGGGCCCCGGACCTGGGCCGCGCTGCTGTCGGCCGGGCCCACGCCCGCCCTCCAGCAGGGCGACACGGGCGACGCGGTGAAGCGGCTCCAGCGCGCGCTGACCGCGGCGCTCGGCACGACGGTCGGCATCGACGGCAGCTTCGGCCCGACGACGGCGACCGCGGTGCGCGGCTACCAGACGAGCCGGGGGCTGACGGCCGACGGCATCGTGGGACCGGCCACCTGGGCGGCGCTGCAGTCCGGGCGCTGACCTCCGCACACGCGGGCGGGGCGGGGTGCGACCGCCCCGCCCCGTGTCCACGGCCCCCGCCCGCCGGGGCCGTGTCACGTTCCGGAAACCTTCCGGAAACCCTTGACGTCCGTCCTGACTCGTTCTTAACCTCACTGCGTAGTTCGCATTCCTTGCAGTTCACGTGCTGCGGCGCTTTCCGCAGTGTTTTGGCAGGCACAGACACAGACCACCTGTCGGTGGTTTCGTCGTGCCTGTTTTCTGTGCTGCCGTACCGCCGATGGGTCTTCCCCGAAGGCGGATTCATGGCACAACGTCCGAGCGTCTCAGGCGTCGGCGACGTCGTTGCGCTCATCGATGGGCTGGGCAAGATCACCGGCCGGGCGCAGGTCATCTGGTTCCTCGTGTTCGGCGGGCTCTTCCTCGACGCCTATTCGAACGCGGCGCTGAGCGCCGGACTGGGGCCGATGACGTCCCAGATGGAGCTGAGCAGCACGCAGGTCTCGATCCTCACGGCCACCGCTCCGGCCCTGGCGATCGTCTTCAACCCGTTCGGCGGCTGGCTCGCCACCCGGATCGGCCGCGTTCCCCCGCTGCTCCTGGCCAAGGTGTTCGCCATCGCGGGCGCCCTGCTCGCCGCCTTCGCCGGGGACTTCACCGTGGTCTGGCTCGGCCGGGTGCTGGTGGGTGTCGCGTACGGCATCGACTTCGCGGTCGCCATGGCGCTGCTCGCCGAGTACACGCCCGCCAAGCTGGGCGGACGGCTGAATCTGTGGCAGGCCGTCTGGTACGTCGCCACCACCAGCAACCTCGCGCTCGCGCTGGTCTTCTTCAACCTGGACGTCGGCGCGGACATCTGGCGCTGGTCGGTCGGCTCGGCCGCGGTGGTCGCCGTCGTGCTGCTGCTGGGCCAGTGGCTGATGCTCAAGGAGAGCCCCACCTGGCTGGCGAGCAAGGGCCGGCTCGCGGAGTCCGTCGCCAACCTGGACCGGATCTACGGGATCAAGGCCGTCGCCGGTGAGCCGGACGGGGCCGCCCGGGCCGCCACCGAGGCGCCCGCCATCGGCTTCCGGCAGGCCGGGGTGCTCTTCAAGGGCGACTACCTGCCGCGCACGGTCCTCTCCTCGGTCATCTCGCTCGGGCAGTCGATGCAGTACTTCGCGGTCGGCTGGTACCTCCCGCTGATCAGCCTGACGATCTTCGGCGAGAGTTTCGAGAAGGCCACGGTCGGCTCGATGGTCTTCAACGCCTTCGGCATCGCGGGCGGGCTGCTCTCCGCCTACTTCGGCCGCCGCCTCGGACTGCGGCTCAGCTCCGCGGCCGGCTTCGCCGGGGTGTTCGTGGCGCTGCTCGCGATGGGGCTGACCTTCGAGAAGGTGCCCACCGCCGTGGCCTTCCTGCTGCCCGTGCTGTTCATCCTCTGCCACTCCGCGGGACCCGGCGCCAACGGCAAGTCCATCGCCGCCCTCTCGTACAGCAGCGACGTCCGCGCGCTGGGCACCGGGGTCACCGGGATGGTCGGCAGTTTCGGCAGCGTCGTCGGGCTGTACGTCTTCCCGCAGATCAAGGACTCGCTGGGGCTCGCCGACACCTTCCTGGTGCTCTCCGTCGTGCCGCTGCTCGGGCTGATCACCTGCCTGGCGATCAAGTGGGACCCGACGAAGGCCGTCTCCCCCGACGAGGCCGCCGCCCGGGCCGGATCGCCCGAATCCGCGGCGCCGGTCGCCGCGCGCTGACCGGCCGCACGGCCCGCCGCACCCCACGATGGTGCCTCTCCCCCCTCCCCCGTCCCCTCCTCCTGAAAGGGCCGCAATGACGCAGACGTTTCCCGGCGCCGCCCGGCTCGGCGTGCTGTCCATCGACGAGGGCACCACGGGCACCCGGGCCGGAGTCGTCCTGGACTCCGGCGCCGCCCACGAGGTGTTCTACCGGTCGATCAAGGTCAGCCATCCGGACGACCTCTCGGTCGAGCAGGACCCGATGGAGATCTGGTCCGCCACCCTCGAAGTGGCGCGCCGGGCCGTGGGCCGGGCCCGGGAGGAGGGCATCGGGATCACCGCGGTCGCGCTGTCCACCCAGCGGGCCACGGCGATGCTCTGGGACCGGGTGACCGGACGGCCGCTGCTGCCCGCGGTGGTGTGGCAGGACCGGCGGTACGCGGCCGAGCTCACCGCGTACGAGGCGGAGTGGGACACCGCCCTGCTGGCCCGGCAGGGCAGGCCGGTCGGCGCCCGCTCCCCGTTCCTCTGGGCCGCCCGGCAGATCGCCGGGCACCCGGAGGTGGCCGCTGCCCACCGTGAGGGACGGCTGCTCTTCGGCACCGTGGACACCTGGCTGATCTGGCGGCTCACCGGCGGCGCCGTGCACGCCACGACACCGACCAACGCCGCCTCCACCGGCGGGTACCTGCTGGCGGCGCACGCCTGGGACGAGGAGTGGATCGGCCGCCTCGGCTTCCCCCTCGGCCTGCTGCCGGAGCTCCGCTCCGACGACGCGGGCTTCGGCACCACCGACCCGGCCGCCCTCGGCATCTCCGTACCGCTGGCCGCCTCCATGGGCGACCAGCACGCCGCACTCGTCGCGCTCGGCGGGCTCGCCGCCGGGCAGGGCATGTGCGTCTACGGGACCGGCGCCTTCGTCGACGCGGCGACCGGCACCGTCCCCGCCCTGCCCCGGCCGGACATCTCCGGGGTGCTCGCCCAGCCCGGCCGGCGGCAGGGCTCCGTCAGCCACTACAGCCTGGAGGCGTACACCTCCACGGCGGGTTCGGCGCTGCGCTGGCTCTGTGACGACCTGGGCCTGTTCGCGTCGCCGAAGGAGCTCGGTGAGGAGGCGGGCCGGGTCCCCACCCGGCCGGGCCGCACCCCGCGTTTCGTCCCGGCGCTCGCCGGGGTCCGTACGCCGGTCTGGCACCCGGAGGCCACCGCCGCCCTCACCGGGCTCACCCTCGCCACCACCCGCGCCGACCTGGCGCGCGCCGTGCTCGACGGGATCGCGCACTCGGTGTGCGACCTGATCGACGGGGTCGCCGCCACCATGGGCACCCCGTTCACCCGGCTCCGGGTGGGCGGCGGGGTCTCCGGCAGCGACCCCCTGATGCGCATCCAGGCCGACCTGACCGGGCTGCCGCTGGAGCGGGTCTCCGACTCCGCCACCGCCAGCCTGCGCGGCACCGCCTATCTCGCCGGCGTCGCCCGGGGCCTGTGGTCCTCGCTGGAGGAGGTCGTCGAGGCGCAGCCGGTCGGCCAGGTCTTCGAGCCCTCGCTCGGCGCGGCCGAACGCGCCGCACAGCGCTCCGCCTGGCGCGAGCTGCTGGCGGCCCACCTGGGCGACCCGGCGCCGCACGGCCCGAAAGCGCCCGAACCCGAACCGCACACCCCCCACTGACGTCGCGCCGACGGCACGCACGTCGCACCGGCGGCCCGCACGCGATGACACGGCCGCCGTACCGGAACACCAGGAGTTGATGTTGTGATCACCATGCCCGCCCGGAAGCCGAGGCGCAGCGCCGCGGCGACCCGCCGAACGCCCCTGCTGCTCGACCGGGCAGCCACCAAGCGCCGGCTGGCCGACGACACGTACGACGTGCTCGTCATCGGCGGCGGCATCACCGGGGCGTACGCCGTGCTCGACGCGGCCTCGCGCGGGCTGCGCGCGGCACTGGTCGAGAAGGACGACTTCGCCTCGGGCACCTCGTCGAAGTCCTCGAAGATGGTGCACGGCGGCCTGCGCTACATCGAGCAGGGCAATGTCAACCTGGTCCGCCACTCGCTGCTGGAGCGGCACCGCTTCCGGAAGAACGCCCCGCACCTGGTGCACCGGCTGCCGTTCCTCTTCCCGATCCTGGAGAAGGAGGGGGTCTTCGACGCCCGCCTCGCCAAGGGCTTCGAGGGCCTGCTGTGGACGTACGACCTGGTCGGCGGCTGGCGGATCGGCAAGCTGCACCAGCGGCTGACCGTGCCCGAGGTGCTGGCGCAGGCACCGACGCTGCGCGCGGAGAACCTGAAGGGCGGGCTGATGTACTTCGACGCCCGCACCGACGACGCCCGTCTCGTCCTCACCATCGTGCGGACCGCCGCCGCGCTCGGGGCGACGGTCCTCAACGGGGCCAGGGCCGAGGGCCTGCTGATGCAGGCGGGCAAGGTGTCCGGCGCCCGGGTCTCGGCGGACGGGGACACCTTCGACATCCGCGCCCGCGCCGTCGTCAACGCCACCGGGGTGTGGACCGACGAGCTGGACGCGAAGGCGGACGACGGGCACAAGCCGCAGGTCAGGCCCGCCAAGGGCGTGCACATCGTGGTGCCGTGGGACAAGGTGCGGATCAACTGCACGGTCACCGTGCCGATCCCCGGCCGGGCCCGCCGCGCGACCTGCACCCGCTGGGGCAACAGCGTGGTGCTCGGCACCACCGACGAGGACTACCAGGGCTCCCCCGACGACGTGCACTGCACCCGTCAGGAGATGGACTTCCTGCTGGAGGGCGCCAACACCGCCTTCGAGGGGAAGCTCACCCCGGACGACGTGGTCGGCTCCATCGGCGGCCTGCGCCCGCTGGTCGGCGGCAAGGAGGGTGCGACCCTCGACATGCGCCGCGACCACCACATCACCATCGGCCGCACCGGCATGGTGACGGTGACCGGTGGCAAGCTCACCACCAGCCGTCACATGGGCGAGCTCGTCATCGACAAGGTGATGACCGTGCTCGGCCGCAAGGCCCGCAGCCGCACCGCCGACCTGCCGCTGCTGGGCGGCGCCGGTTACGACTCCGAGGCGGTGGCCGCGTCCGGCGGCATCGCCGCGCACCTGGGCGAACGCTTCGGCACCGAGGCCCGGTTCGTCGGCGACCTCATCCAGGAGGACCCGTCGCTGGCCGAGCCGGTTGTCGCGGGGCTCCCGTACACCCGGGCGGAGGTCGTGTACGCGGCCCGCGCCGAGCTGGCCCGCTCGGTCGACGACGTCCTCTCCCGCCGCACCCGGGCGCGGCTGTTCGCCCGGGACGCGTCCGTGGACGCCGCCGGGGCCGTCGGCGCGATCCTCGGGCAGGAACTGAACCTCACGGAGGCGGAGGTCGAGCGCTCGGTCGCCGAGTACCTCGCAGCCGTCCGTCACGAAAAGTCCGTACTCCTCGAAGGGGCAGCAGCATGATCAGCCGTCAGACCATCACCCACCCGTTCAACCGGGGCGACTACACCGTCGGTGCGCCCAGCTTCGCCAAGTGGGCGCGGAACACTCCGATCGGCGACGGGGAGGCCGCCCTCCAGGTGGACCCGGTCGAGGTCCCCGAGTCCGTGGTGGAGGCGCTGCGCGGGGCCGCGCACGCGGTGCACACCGCCCGCGAGGAGGTCGTCACCCGCACCCGTGACTGGTGGGCCGGTTCGATGATCGGCGAGACCGAGGGCCGCCCGGCGACCCCGGACGCGGTGGTCGTGGAGGCCGCCGACGCCGATCAGGTCGCCGCCGTACTGCGGATCTGCCACGAGGCGGGCATCCCCGTCACCCCGTCGGCGGGGCGCTCCAATGTCACGGGCGCGGCGCTGCCGGTCTTCGGCGGGGTGGTCCTGGACGTGTGCGGGCTGAACCGGATCACCGGCTTCGACGCGGAGTCGAACGTCGTGGACGTCCAGGCCGGCATGTTCGGCGACCTCTTCGAGAAGCAGCTCCAGGAGGAGTACGGCGTCACCACCGGCCACTGGCCGTCCGCCTTCGCCGTCTCCACCGTCGGCGGCTGGATCGCCTGCCGGGGCGCCGGTCAGCTCTCCACTCGGTACGGCAAGATCGAGGACATGGTCGTCGGCGTCGACGTCGTGCACGCCGACGGCACCCGCGCCACCTACGGCGACTACGCCCGGGCCGCGGTCGGCCCGGACCTGCGCCAGCTGTTCGTCGGCTCCGAGGGCACCCTCGGTGTCATCGTCTCGGCCCGGCTGCGGGTGCACCCGCTGCCGGAGTACGCCTCCGCCGCCGCGTACGGCTTCAAGAGCTTCGCGGAGGGCCTGGACGCCTGCCGCCGGATCATGCAGCGCGGCGCCACCCCGGCCGTCCTGCGGCTGTACGACGCCCTGGAGTCGGGCACCCACTTCGGTCACCCGGAGACCAATCTGCTGCTGATCGCGGACGAGGGCGACCCGGCCATCGTGGACGCCTCGCTCCGGGTCGCCCGCGAGGTCTGCGAGGAGTACGGCCCCGAGCTGGACAGCCAGGCCGTCTTCGAGCGCTGGCTGGACGAGCGGATGCTGGTCGGCAAGTCCGCCGACGGCTTCAAGCCCGGCCCCGGCTTCGTCGCCGACACCCTGGAGATGGCCGCGTCCTGGACCGACCTGCCGGTGATCTACGACGAGGTGGTCGCCGCGATCCAGGCCGTGGACGGCACCCTGGCCGCCTCGGCCCACCAGTCCCACGCGTACACCGACGGCGCCTGCGTCTACTTCTCGCTCCGCGGGGACGTGGCTCCCGAAGCGCGCCGCGACTGGTACCGCTCGGTGTGGGACGCCGCCAACGCCGTACTGATCGAGCACGCGGCGGCGCTCAGCCACCACCACGGCTGCGGGCTGCTGCGCGGCCCCTACCTGGAGGAATCCCTCGGAGCGGGCTTCGCGACCTTCGTCGCGGTGAAGAAGGCCCTGGACCCGGCCGGCATCCTCAACCCTGGCAAACTGGGCCTTCCCAGCCGATTCGGTACGTCTCCGCTGAACTGACGCCGGGGGACCGGCAGTCGCGGTCCCCTCGGTCACGTTCCCGGCAGGCACGCACCCCTTCCCTCCCAGGCAGGTCTTGCCATGACCCCTTCCCCCTCCCGGTCCGGCGCCCCGCTCGACCCCCGGCTCACCGCGGCGTTCGCCGAGGTGCCGGTCGTCGCGTCGGTCGTCGGTGCCCAGCCGCTGCGGCAGTTCCTGACCGCCCCAGCCAAGGTGGGCATCCTCGCGTCGTTCGCCGTGGGACAGCTGCCCCAGGTCGTACCGGCGCTGGGCCGGGCGGGGAAGACGGTGTTCGTGAACGTGGACAGCAGCCCCGGTCTGGCGCAGGACCGGGGCGCGCTGGAGTTCCTCAAGAACATGGGCGCGCACGGTGTGGTCAGCACCCGGCTGTCGCTCATAGAGAAGGGCCGCCCGCTCGGCCTGCTGACCATGATGAAGGTGTTCGTCACCGACCGGTCCAATCTGCGCCGCTCCACGGACGCGATCTCGCGCGGGGCGCCGGACCTGGTCGAGATCATGCCCGCCCCGATCATCGCCCGGATGAGCGCGCAGGCACAGCGCGCGATGTCCCCGTCGGTGGCCGCGGGCTTCGTGGAAACCCCCGCGGACGTCGCGCTGGCGCTGGCCCTCGGCTCGGCCGCCGCCGCGACGTCCGACCCGCGCCTTTGGAGTCTGCGCCGGGACCAGCTGCCGCCGGTCCCGCCCGCCGCACTGAAGAGGCCCGCCCCACCCCAGGAGTAACCCCATGACGTATGTGGTCATAGCCCGCTACCGCACCCAGGAGGGCGCGCAGGACACCGTCCTCGCGCTGCTCGACACGATGGCCGCGGCCTCCCGCCGCGAGCCCGGAAACCTCGCCTACCGGGTCCACCAGGGCACCGAGGACCCCCGGGCGGTGGTGCTGTACGAGGAGTACGCCTCCGAGGCCGACTTCACCGCCCACTGCGCCACCGGGCACTTCCGGGAGATCGTGCTCGGAAAGGTCGTCCCGCTGCTGGAGAGCAGGGACGTGCTGCGCTGCGCCCCGCGCCCGGAGGTGGGCGCGTGAGGACCCGGGCGGTGGTGCTGCGCGGTACGTCGACGGCCCGGCCCTACTCCGCGACCCGCCCGGTCGAGGTGGAGGAGCTGGAGCTGGGCGCACCGCGCGAGGGCGAGGTGCTGGTCCGGATCGCGGCCGCCTCGCTCTGTCACTCGGACCTCTCGGTGGTCAACGGCGACCGGGTCCGTCCGCTGCCGATGGCGCTGGGCCACGAGGCGGTGGGGATCGTCGAGGAGACCGGTCCGGGTGTCGGCCGGGTCTCCCCCGGTGACCATGTGGCGCTGGTGTTCGTACCGAGCTGCGGGTTCTGCGGCGACTGCGCGGCGGGACGGCCCGCGCTGTGCGCGCAGGCCGCGGCGGCGAACGGCGCGGGGGCGCTGCTGCACGGCCCGTCGCTGCTGACCGATGCCTCGGGCGCCCCGGTCCACCACCAGCTGGGCGTCTCCGCGTTCGCCGAGCACGCGGTGCTGGCCCAGGAGTCGGTGGTCCCGATCCCGAAGGACATCCCGTTCGCCGTGGCGTCGATGTTCGGCTGCGCGGTGCTCACCGGGGCGGGCGCGGTCATCAACACGGCGGCGCTGCGGCCGGGGCAGTCGGCGGTGGTCTACGGACTGGGCGGCGTGGGGCTCTCCGCGGTGCTGGGTGCCCGGGCGGCGGGGGCGTACCCGGTCGTCGCGGTCGACCCGGTCGAGGAGAAGCGCGAGCTGGCACTGCGGCTGGGCGCCACGCATGCCTTCGCGCCCGGCGACGCGGTCCGCGAGATCCGTGAGCTGACCTCCGGCGGCGCCGAGCTGGCGGTGGAGGCGGTGGGCAGCCCGGCGGTGATGGCCGAGTGCCTGTCGGCGGTGGCGCGGGGCGGCCGGGTCGTCTCGGTGGGCCTGCCCGCCCCGGACCGGGTGCTCCAGGTGCCGGCCCTGGCCTTCGCGGGCGAGGGCAAGTCCCTGCTGGGCTCGTACATGGGTGACGCGGTGCCGCGCCGGGACATCCCGAGGTTCCTGGACCTGTGGCGGGCCGGGCTGATGCCGGTGGAGCGGATGCACACGGGCACGCTGCCGCTGGCCGACATCAACACGGCGCTGGAGGAGCTGGCCTCGGGCCGGGCGATCCGTCAGGTGCTGGACACCTCGGGGCTGCTGGGGATGTGAGACCGGTCCGCGCGGTGGGTGCCGGGCGGGTCGGTGTGCTGCCGGGCGGCGTACGTCTCCCCGCCCGGCACACCGTGCGGGACGATGCGGCGCCTGCTGACCCGCCAGCCCCGCTCGCCGCGCACGATCTCGTCCTCGAAGGTCACGGTGCCGCACCCGCCGTCCGCGGCGATGCCGATGCCCTTGGACCGGGCGTGCACCCGGCCGTCCCCGGCCTCGGTGAGGACGATGTTGGTGACGTGGTGGCCCACCGGGCCGTTCTTCGCCCCGGCCCGGGACCGCGCCATGTCCCGGAAGGCGGCAAGCCCGCGCAGTTCCCCGTGGCCGAGCGCCGACGCGTCGTAGACGACGTCCTCGGTGACCAGCTCGTCCAGCCGGTCCGTTTCGCCGTTGTCGACCAAGTGCCCGTGCAGGGCGAGCAGTTCGTTGATGGCCAGGCGTTCCTCGGCTCCGAGTGTCATCGCCGGTCCTTTCGTGAGGTCTCGCGACAGCCCTTGGCTACGGGTATACGGGGCGGGCTCCCCGGACGGCGCGGTACGGCACCGGTCACGGCGTCACGGACGTACGAGTTCATCCCGGTGGAGCAACCGTGCCGCGCTCGTAGCGCAGGAGCACCACCCCGTTGCCGAAGGTCCTGGTCCCGGCGAGGCCAAGACCCGTCCGGCCCCCGGAGGCCGGGAACAGCGGCTTGCCCCGGCCGAGGACCACCGGGTGGACGTAGAGGCGGTACTCGTCGATCAGGTCGAGCCGCATGAACTCGGCGGCGAGATCCGCGCCGCCCAGGCACAGGTCCCCGCCGGGCCGCGCCTTCAGGGCCGCCACGGCCCCGGGGTCGACCTCCCGCACGACCGTGGTGTTCCAGTCGGCCCGCTCCAGGGTCCGGGAGTAGACGTACTTCGGCATGTCGCGCCAGATGCGGGCGAACTCCGCCTCCGGTCCGCCGCTCGAGGGATCGGCGTCGGCGGTCGGCCAGTGGTCCGCCATCAGCTGATAGGTCACCCGGCCGTCCAGGAAGCCGCCCATCGCGGCGAGCTGTTCGTTGAAGTGGCTGTGCAGTTCGTCGTCGACCAGGTGCCAGTCGAGCTCGCGGTCCGGTCCCTCCATGAATCCGTCGAGGGACACCGACATCATCAGAATGATCTTCCTCATCGCGCTCCTCTCCCTCTTGCTGCCGCCCCTGCGGATATCGGTCAGTAGTGGCCGGTCCGGCCGTCCAGGAGTTCCCTGACGGCGTCCAGGTGGCCCGCGTGCCGGGCGGTCTCCTCGATCATGTGCAGCATGATCCAGCGCAGGGAGGCGCCCGACGCCTCGAAGTCGGGGTGGCGTCCCTTCTCGTCGAGCGACCGTCCGGCGACGATCCCGTTGGACACCTCGACCTGCCGGTCGTAGTCGTCCAGCAGCTTCGCGAGCGGCACCCCCTCGACCCGCATGTCGGCGTCCTCGGGTCCGTCGAACACCGGCCCCACCGCCGGGCGGCCCAGCAGGACGACCTCGAACCAGAGATGCTCGGCCCAGCGGAGGTGTGACATGACGCCGGCCACCGTCATGAGCGGCGAGGACGGCAGGACGGCGCGGTGCGCGTCCTCCTCCGACAGCCCTTCGCACTTCCAACGGGCCACCGCCCGCTGGGAGTCGAGCCAGCCGACGAGCTGGCTCCGTTCGTCGGCGTCGAAGGCGGGGCGGGTCCGGGAGGGATAGGAGGACATGGTCGCCGAGGCTACCTGAGGACATGTCACGTGCCACATCGTTCGGCCCGCCGAAAACCGCTCCTCCCGGTGCGCCTCCTCCTGCTACCTTGACCGGCGTGTTCCTCCTCTGCGCGTAGGGCCCCGCCATGACCGCACCCCGCTCCGGCCGGGTGCGGCACTTCGGTGTCCCCGCATGCCCGCGGCGCCGCCCGTCGCGCCGCCCTCACGAGGAACGTCCTCATGCCTCCTTCTTCACCCACGCCTTCGTACGCGGCTGTCCTGCGTACCCCGTACGCCTCCCGCGCCTTCGGTGCCGCCCTGCTGGGGCGGCTCTCGTACGGGATGGTCTCCCTCTCCCTGGTGCTGGCGGTGAGCGCGGCCACCGGCTCGTACTCGGCCGCCGGCGCCGTCATGGCGCTGTTCGGCGCGACCAGTGTCTTCCTCTCGCCCGCCCGGGCCGGGCTGATCGACCGGTACGGGCCGCGCCGGGCCCTGCCGCCGATGGCCGGTCTCTACGCGGCACTGCTGGCCGCCCTGGCGTACGCCACCTGGCGGCCGGGCGGCTCACCGTTCTGGCTCGGGGCGCTGGCCGTCGTGGCGGGGGCCTGTACCCCGCCGCTGGGGCCGGTGATGCGGACGCTCTGGAGCGATCTGGTCGCCGACCGGGAACTGTTGCAGCGCGCCTACAGCCTGGACGGGGTCGCCGAGGAACTCCTCTTCGTCGGCGGGCCGTTGCTGGTGGGGGTGGTGGTCGCGGCGGCCTCGCCCGCGGCCGGTGTCGCGATCAGCGCCGCGCTGGTGTTCACCGGCACGCTGGCACTGGTGACCTCGCCGGCCGTGCGCGGCGCGCGGGCGGCACGCCCGGACGGTGCGGCGCAGGGGCCGGACGGACCGGCGGCCGGGGCGGCCGGGCGGCGGATGCTCGGTGTGGTCGCGCTGCGGCACGCGGTGGTGGTGACGGCCGCCGTGGGGCTCTGCCTGGGGGCGCTGGATCTGCTGGTGGTGGCGTTCACCGAACAGCGCCACCAGGGTGCGGCGGTGTCGTGGGTGCTGGCCGCCCTGTCGGCGGGCAGCGCGGTCGGGGGGCTGGCCTACGGCGCGGTGTCGTGGCGGACGCCGAACCGGGTGCGGCTCGCGCTGCTGGCCGCCGGGCTGGGCGCCGCGGTGGCCGTGGCGGGGCTGTCGCCCCGGGTGTACGTGCTGGTGGTGGCCGCCGCGGTGGCCGGGCTGTTCGTCGCCCCCGCCCTGACCACCGCCTACCTGATCGCGGACGAGTCCGTGGCGGCGGGCGGGCGCACCCGGGCGGGGGCCTGGGTGAACACCGCGGTGAACGCCGGGTCCTCGATCGGCACCGCGGTGGTGGGCCTGCTGGTGGAACGGGTGTCACCGGTGCTGTGCTTCGCGCTCGCCGGGGCGCCCGCCCTGGTGTGCGCGGCGGTGGTGGCGCGCGGCGCCCTGGCGCGTACGTCCGTGGAGCCGGACGGCGCGGTCAGCCGGCCGTGACCGCGCGCCACTCCTCCCAGACGGCGGCCAGTTCCGCCTCGATCGCCGGTGCCACCGTGTCCAGCAGCCGGATCTGCGCCCCGGGCCCCGCCAGTGCCGTCCGGTACGGGTGGGGCCGTCCGCCGGGCTCGGCGCCGAGCGCGGTGACCGAGCCGACCACCCGGTGCCGGCCGAGGACGCCGGGCAGTTCGCGCAGGTCGGCGTCGCGCAGATCCAGGTCCTCGACGAGCAGTTCGCGGCCGTCGTACGTGGCGTGCGTGGTGGCCCGGACGGCGCCGCCGCGCTCGCCGGACCGGCCCAGGACCAGGGTGTCGCGCCACAGCATGCGGGCCCCGGCGGCCAGCACGACCGTCATGGAGCGCTCGACCCGCGCGCCCTGGGAGATCACGAACGGCCGCGCGTCCCAGTGGAGTTCGCCGTCCTCCTCGATCTCGACGCGGGCCCGCCAGTGCGAGGTACCGCCCCGGTGGTCGTAGGCGACCAGCCCGGCGGGTTCGGTGAGCTCCAGCCGGGCGCCGGGGCCGACCCTGATGTCCAGCCGCAGATCGTCGCCCGCGAGCAGGCCCGCCCGGGTGCCGACCAGCGCGAGGCGCAGCCGGTCGGGGGCGGGGCGCAGCGGCCGGGGTGCGAGGAAGGCGCCCGGCCGCAGTTCGCGGGCGATGTGGCGGCCCGCGCCGTCGCGTTCGACTGCGACGGCGGTGGGCTCGGCGGCCTGTTCGGTCATGAGTGGCCGTGGCTGTGCGGGTGAGCGTGGTCGTGGTCCTCGGCGTCGCCGTGGCTGTGGGGGGCCATCGGGCCGGGGTCGGTGGGGACCAGCGTGCCGTCGCGGTGGCGGGCGAGCACCGACCGTACCCACCCCGCGAGTTCGGCGACCGAGGCCGGGTCGTGCTTGGAGAGCGCGAGGACGGGCAGGCCGTCGCGTACCGCCGAGGCGTCGGCGACCATCGCGGCCACGTCGACCTCCACATGGGGGGCGAGGTCGGTCTTGTTGATGACCAGGAGGTCGGCGCCGGTGATGCCGGGGCCGCCCTTGCGGGCCACGTCGCCGCCGCCCGCGACGTCGATGCAGAAGAGCTGGGCGTCGGCGAGGGCCGGGCTGAAGGTGGCGGTGAGGTTGTCGCCGCCGCTCTCCACGAGCACCAGGTCCAGCGGCCCGAACTCCTCCTCCAGGTCCTCGACGGCGTCGAGGTTGGCGCTGATGTCGTCCCGGATCGCGGTGTGCGGGCAGGCGCCGGTCTCGACGGCCCGGATGCGCTCGGTGGGCAGTACGCCGGCGGAGCGCAGGAAGCGGGCGTCCTCGTCGGTGTAGATGTCGTTGGTGACGACGCCCATGGCGAGTTCGCCGGCCAGTTGGCGGCAGAGGGTCGCGAGGATGGAGCTCTTGCCGGTGCCGACCGGGCCCGCGACGCCGAGGCGCAGGGCGCGCGGCCGGTGCTGGTGGTGCTGGTGGGTCTGTTCGTCGGTGTGCTGGTCAGGCAAGGAAGAGTCTCCGTTCTCGTCGTGCGTGTTCCAGTGCCCACTGTTCGGTGAGCGGGGGTGTGCGGGCGGGCAGTCCGGCCGGGGCGCGTACCGCCAGGGCTTCGGCGACGGCGGCCGCGGCGTACGGCTCGGCGTCGAGGATCCAGGCGACCGTGTCCAGCGGGTCGCCGGGCAGCAGTTTGAGCGCCGCGGAGGTGATGGTCTGCAGTTCGTCGTAGACGACGCCGCGGGCCAGTTCCTCCTCCGTGACCCGCATGACGGCGCCGAGCGCGCCGAGCGCGACCGGCCGCAGCGGGCGGGATTCGAGCGCGGCCAGCGCGGTGACCGCCGGGTGGCCGGGGGCGAGCCGTCGGGCGAGGCGGTGCACCCCGCGGCCGAGCGTCGCCGACGCCTCGCGCAGCGGCGCGGCCGGGGTGCGGGCGGCGAGTGCCCGCTGTACGGGGCCGTAGTCGACCGGTTCCTGTCCGGCGGCCCGCAGGGCGAGCACGGCGGCGGCGGCCTCGGTGACGGCCGCGGTGTGCAGCCGGGCCCGCAGCAGGGCGGGGATGCGGTCGCGGGTGAGCCCCGCGGCGACGGCCGGTTCGAGCCCCGCGCTGTAGGTGTACGCGCCGACCGGGAGCCGTCCGTCGCCCAGGAGCAGGGGTGCCAGGCCCGCCATCAGAACATGGCGTACCGCTGGGCCAGCGGCAGTTCGGCGGCGGGTGCGGGTTCCACGAGTTCCCCGTCGATCCGGATGGCGAAGGTCTCCGGGTCGACGTCGATGTCCGGGAGCGCGGTGTTGTTCGGCAGGTCCGCCTTGGTGAGGTGGCGGGTGGGTCGCACGGCGACCAACTCCCTTTGCAGTCCGAGGCGTTCGGCGAGTCCGTCGGCGAGGGCCGCGGGGGCGACGAAGCTGACCGAGAGGTGCGGGGCGGCGTCGGCGGCGGCGGTGGCGCGCAGCAGGACGGGCTGGGTGGTGGGAATGGCGGCGTTGGCGTCACCGAGGGGCGCGTACACCACCATGCCGCCCTTGAGCACGGCGGCGGGCCGGATGCCGAAGAAGGCGGGGTCCCAGAGCACCAGGTCGGCGAGCTTGCCCGGTTCGATGGAGCCGACGACGTGGTCGATGCCGTGGGCGACGGCCGGGCAGATCGTGTACTTGGCGACGTAGCGGCGGGCGCGCTCGTTGTCCGCGGGCAGTTCGCTGCCGCGGTCGCCGAAGCGCTGCTTCATGCAGTGGGCGACCTGCCAGGTGCGGCAGACGACCTCGCCGATGCGGCCCATGGCCTGGGCGTCGGAGGAGGTGATGGAGAGGGCGCCGATGTCGTGCAGCACGTCCTCGGCGGCGATGGTGGTGGCGCGGATCCGGGACTCGGCGAAGGCGAGGTCCTCGGGGACGCGCGGGTTGAGGTGGTGGCAGACCATCAGCATGTCGAGGTGTTCGGCGACGGTGTTGACGGTGTGCGGCAGCGTGGGGTTGGTGGATGCCGGCAGGACGTTGGGGTGGGAGGCGACGGTGATGATGTCGGGGGCGTGGCCGCCGCCCGCGCCCTCGGCGTGGAAGACGTGGATGGAGCGTTGGGCGATGGCGTCGAGGGTGCCTTCGACGTAGCCGGCCTCGTTGAGGCTGTCGGCGTGCAGGGCGACCTGGAGGCCGTGTTCCTCGGCCGCCCGGAGTGCCGCGTCGATGGCGGCGGGGGTGGCGCCCCAGTCCTCGTGGACCTTGTAGCCGCCCGCCCCGGCGAGGGCGGCCTCGCGCAGGGCCTCGGCGCCGACGGTGGAGCCCTTGGCGAAGAGCATGACGTTGAGCGGGACGCGGTCCAGCGCGCGGTGCATCATCGCCAGGTTCCACGCGCCGGGGGTGACGGTGGTGGCCTTGGAGCCCTCGGTGGCGCCGGTGCCGCCGCCGATGACGGTGGTGGTGCCGGTGGCGAGGGCTTCGTGCAGGGCCTCCGGCATGAGGAAGTGGACGTGGGTGTCGACGGCTCCGGCGGTGAGGATGCGGCCCTCGCCGGATACGACGTCGGTGCCGGGGCCGATCACCAGGCCGGGGTGGACGCCGTCGCTGATGTCGGGGTTGCCGGAGCGGCCGAGGGCGACGACACGGCCGTCCCGCACGCCCACGTCGGTCTTGACGATGCCCCAGTGGTCGAGGACGACGACGTTGGTGATGACGAGGTCGAGGGCGCCGTCGGCGCGTGAGGCGGTGGACTGGGCCATGGACTCGCGGATGGACTTGCCGCCGCCGAACACGGCTTCGTCGCCGCCGAAGCAGCGGTCCTCCTCGACCTCGATCCAGAGGTCGGTGTCGGCGAGCCGGATCCGGTCGCCGGTGGTGGGTCCGTAGAGCGACGCGTAGGCGTCACGGGTCATTCGTGCCATGTCACATGTCGTCCGTTCGTGCGGGCCGGGTGCCGGGCACGACGATGCCGGGCACCTTCCGGTGGCCTCCGAGTGCGACGAGCGCGACCTCGGCACCGACTCCGGGCTCGAAACGGAGGGACGTACCGGAAGGGATATCGAGCCGGAATCCCTCGGTAATGACCCGGTCGAAGGAAAGCGCGGGATTCGCGTCGGGGAAATGCAGATGCGAGCCTATTTGAATGGGCCGGTCGCCGTCGTTCACCACGGTCACAAGAATCTGTGCGCGGGTGTCATTGATTTTCAGTTCACCGGATCCGGTCCGGATCTCGCCGGGGATCACGGGATCGGCGCGGTGATCGTGACGAGCTTGCGCCCGTCCGGGAAGGTCGCCTCGACCTGAACGTCGTGCAACATCTCGGGGATACCTTCCAGCACGTCAGCACGGGTGAGGACAGCTCGCCCCGCAGTCATCAGCTCACTGACGGAGGCACCCTCACGGGCGCGTTCCATCGCCCAGCAGGAGAGCAGCGCGACCGCTTCGGGGTAATTGAGAAGCACTCCCCGGTCGCGTCGGTCGCGGGCAACCATTCCGGCGACGCTCAACAGCAATTTCTCCGTGTCGGACGGAGTGAGAAACATTGGGAAACCTCCATGCCAGCATTCCCCGGGATTCCCGGAATCGCCTCGGTCACGCTCCTCTTATAAGCCTCCCGGACGCGCCCTGGCAACTTGCTCCGTGCCGCGATAAGTCTGTTTCTAGCGTTATCGCCTGCCATATACGGGCAAAGTAGACAAATTTTGTTCATCAAAAAACAGTAAAGAAAGGCGGCCGCGCACCCGGTCAGGGGG
>NZ_JBHJQP010000073.1:0-35536 GCF_042262625.1 Streptomyces sp. NPDC056347
CGCCCGGGCACCACGGAGAACAGCGGCCGCCGCGCCCTCCCCCACGGGGCGCGGCGGCCGCGCCGCGCGTACGGACCGTCCTAGGGTGTGTCCATGACGACGATGTACGCGGCGCTGTTGCGCGGGATCAATGTGAGCGGCCACAAACGGGTCCCGATGGCCGAACTCCGGAGCGTGCTCACCGGACTGGGACACGAGGACGTCCGTACCCACCTGCAGAGCGGCAACGCCGTCTTCAGCAGCGCGTCGGACGACGAGAACGCCCTCGCCGCCGAGCTGGAACGGGCCATCGAGCGGCACTTCGGCTTCGCCGTACCCTGCTTGGTCCGGGACGGCGCCTACCTGGCGGCTGTCGCGACGGCCTGCCCCTTCCCGGCCGCCGAACTCGAAGGAAAGCAACTGCACATCACGTACTACGACCAGCCGGTCGACGCCGCCCGCTTCGCCGGGATCGACCCGGCGGCCCACCTTCCCGAGGCGTTCGCCCTCGGCGACCGCGCCCTCTACCTCTACGCCCCCGACGGACTGGGCCGCTCGAAGCTCGCGGACGCGCTGTCCCGCTCCTCCGTCACCAAGGGCGTCGTCGCCACCTCGCGCAACTGGAACACCGTGGCCAGACTGGTCGAGATGACCACGGCAGGAGCCCCCGCATGACCGAGCCGTCCCCCGGCGTGGCCGCGGCGGTCGAGGGCGAGCTGCGCCTCCTGGACCCGGCCGTACGCGCCTCCGCCGAACTCCTCGCCCTGCTGCTGCACCCGAACTACCGGGAGATCGACTACACCGGCCGGATCTGGGACCGCGACACAATGATCGCCTCCCTCACCGCCGCGGACGCCCCGCGCCCCGGCCCGCTCACCGCCTCCCGGATGAACGGCATCCAGCTCGCCGACGACATCGTCCACCTCACCTACGACACCGAGACCAAGGGCCGCCTCGCCCACCGCAGCTCGGTGTGGCGGCTGACCGGCACGGGCTGGGTGCTCTACTACAACCAGGCCACCCCGTTCACCACTACGGCCGACACCGACGGCGACACCGGCACCGGCACCGACAAGGGCGACAGCACCGGCACCGACAAGGGCGACGGCGACAGCACCGGCACCGCCGACGCGGACTGAACGGCTCAGCGCCGGGAAACGCGCTGCGCCCGAGCCGCCCACCGGCCGTCCGTACGGGAGATCCGCACCGGATGCCCGAAGCAGTCGCTGACTTGCTCCGTGGTCAGCACCCCGTCCACCGGGCCCGAGGCCACGCACCGGCCGCCCCGCAGCAGCATCGCGTGCGTGGTGGAGGCGGGCAGCTCCTCCAGATGGTGGGTGACCAGCACCGTCGCCAGCTCCGGGTGCTCCTCCCGCAGCATGTCCAGACTGTCGAGCAACTGCTCGCGCGCGGCGAGATCGAGACCGGTGGCCGGCTCGTCGAGCAGCAGCAGCCGGGGCCTGGGCATCAGCGCACGGGCGATGAGCGTACGGCCCCGCTCGCCCTGCGACAGCGCGGGCCAGCGCGACCCCGACTTGCCGCCCATCCCGAGCATCTCCAGCAACCGCTCCGCCCGCTCCCGCTGCTCCCGGTCCACCGACCGGCGCGGCACCGGCTCGATCGAATTCGTCAGGCCGGTGAGCACCACCTCGTGCACCGACAGCGGCGAGCGCAGCGGATGGCGCGGATCGACATGTCCGAGAAGCGAGCGCAGCTCCCGCAGATCGACCCGGCCGAGGGTGCGCCCCAGCACTTCCACCGAACCCCGGGTGGGGTGCTTCAACGCGCCGAGCAGCCCCAGCAGGGTGCTTTTCCCGGCCCCGTTGGCGCCGAGCAGCGCCCAGTGCTCACCGCTGCGCACGGTCAGCGAGACCGAGTCGAGGAGCACCTTGCCGTCGCGGACCAGCTGGACCCCGTCGGCCCGGATCACCGGCACCGCTCCGGCGAAAGGAACGGCGGCGGGAGCGGGGGCTGGGGCGGGGAACGTGGTGGTGTCGGGCGTGGTCACGGCCGGGTGCTCCTTCTTCTCATAGGGGTACGAGCTCCTCCAGGCCGCTCAGGTCCTCGCCCGACAGCCGGATCTCCCGCGCCCCCAGGTTCTCCGCGAGATGGGCGGGCGAACCGGTGCCCGGGGTCGGGCACAGTACGGGGGAGCGGTGCAGCAGCCAGGCGAGGGCGATCTGCCCGCGGGTGGCGCCGTGCCGGTCGGCGACGGCGCGGAGCGCGGCCGCGGCATCACCGGTCAGCGCACCGTTGCCCAGCGGGAACCACGGCAGAAACGCGAGACCACGGGCCTCGCACACCTTCAGTACCGCCTCCGACGAACGGTCCAGGAGATTGAAGCGGTTCTGCACAGAGGCGATCCCGGTCAGGGAGAGCGCCTGCTCCAGCTGCTCGGCGGTCAGGGTGTCCAGGCCGATGTGCCGGATCTTACCCTCCTGCCTCAGCTCGTCCAGGGCGCCCAGCTGCTCCGCCATCGGCACCTCCGGGTCCAGCCGGTGCAGCTGGTAGAGGTCGATCCGGTCCGTCCGCAGCCGCCGCAGGCTGGCCTCGCACATCGCCCGCAGCCGCTCCGGGCGGCCCTCGATGTGCCAGGCGCTGTCGCCGGTGCGGACCACACCGCCCTTCGTCGCGATCACCAGCTCCTCGCGGTAGGGGTGCAGGGCCTCCGCGACCAGCTCCTCGGCCAGCCCGGGGCCGTAGTTGTCCGCGGTGTCGATCAGGGTGACGCCCTGCTCCACGGCCGCCCGCAGCACCGCCACAGCGGCGCCCCGTTCACCGCGCGGGCCCCAGTACCCGGCCCCGGTCAGCTGGGCCGTGCCGTAGCCGAGCCGCCGTACGGGCAGCTCGCCGCCGAGCAGGAAGGTCTCTTCGGGGGAACCGGGCACAGAAGTCATCCCACCATCCTATGACCCCGGGACTACGAGGCCAGCGCGTCCACCGCGTCGAGCGCGAGCTGCCAGGGGAACCCGCCGGGGCGGCGCTCGCCCGGCCGGTTCGGCTCGAATCCGCCGGGGCCGTACAGCACGGTGACGCCCATCTCCCTCAGCTCGGCCACACTCCGGTCGAACGCCCGGTGACGCGCGTACGCGGAGTTGACACAGGGCATCGCGACGAGCGGGATGCCCTTGCCGATCGCCTCGGCCGCGAAACCCACCACAAAGCTCGATGTGAGGCCCAGCGCCCAGGAGTTGACCGAGTTGAAGGTGGCCGGTGCGAACAGCACCACATCCGCCGGGGGCCATACGTCCTGCGCACCCGGCGACTTGTACGCGGACCGCACCGGGTGCCCGGTCAGCCGCTCCAGTTCCGTCAACCGCGGCGCCAGCCACCGGGCCGCCGACGGAGTGAGGCCCAGACACACGTCATAGCCGCGGACCTGGGCCTTCTCGATGACCGTGGCGATGTCGAGGACGGGCGGAGCGGCGGAACCGAGCAGGTAGAGAGTCTTCATAGCGCCATCCCATCGCGCCGGGGCGGGACCGGCCAATTTTCCTCAATCCGGTTGGCTTCGGGCCGCTTCGCGAATCCCGCGGCAGGCCGCGCGGGTACGTTTCCGGGCGATGAACCAGGAACGCGAGGGGGCCGGTTTGCCCGCACCGGACGACTGCAGCACGGGCGAACGCATCAAGGAGCAGCGGAAGCTCGCCCGGCTCAGCCAACGCCAGCTGGCCGCCCGCATCCCGTACTCCTACAGCCTGCTCAACCAGGTCGAGTGCGGGGCCCGGGTGGCGACGGCCGAGTTCACCGCTGCCGTCGCCCGCGGCCTGGGCGTCGACATCGCACTCCTCACGGGGCCACCGCACGTGACCGAAACACAACAGGGCAGGCTCGCCGCGCTGGTGCGCCCGATCAGGGAGAGCCTCGCCCTGTACGACCTCGCCCCCGACGGCCACCACCCCACCCGTGCCGTGGCCGAGCTGGTACGCGACGCCGACCGCCTCTGCCAGGAGGTCCGCGCGACGTACCTCAGGAAGGCGGCCCTCGCCCTCCCCGGCGTCATCGACGACCTGACCCTCACCGTGCACACCGCACCGGGCACCGAGGCCTGGCGCGCCCTGGCCTCGGCGTACCGCACCGCCCATGACATCGCCGCCAAGCTCGGCTTCACCGACCTCGCCATCACCGCGCTCGACCGCATGGGGTGGGCCGCGGACCGCGGCTCCGACCCCTGCCTCGCCGCGATCCGCCAGTACCGGCGGGCGCTGAGCCACGCGGAGTCGGAGCAGGACCTCGGCAGGCGCCTGGTCGAGGCGGGGCAGGCACTCGTCGGCGGGCAGACGTCGCGCGAAGGACTCGCCGTGTCGGGCCAGTTGCACCTCGGCGCCTCCGAGATGGCGGCCAGGGCCGGGGACGGCGGCGCCGTGGCACAGCACATCGCGGCCGCCCGGGAGCTGGCCGACCGGGTCGGTGGCGAGGCGGGTGATGTCCACTGGCTGAGCTTCGGCCGCATGAACGTGAACCTGCACGAGATCGGCGCCGCCATCACGATGCGCGATTTCGACGCCGCGCTGCGCCAGGCCCGTGCCGTGAAACTCCCGCCCTCCACGCTGACTTCGCGACGGGCCCGGTTCCTCGTGGACCGTGCGGTCGTCGAGATGGAGACCGGACACCTGGACGCTTCCCTGCGCCACCTCCTCGCCGCCCGCCGCACCGCCCCGGAGCAGACCCGCTACCACCCCCGCACCCGGGAGACCGTGTCCGGGCTTCTCCACACCAGCCGTCGCACCTCGGACCAACTGGTCAACATGACTGCCTGGATCGGACTTTGAGACCCGCCCGCCCGGCCGGAAACCCCTGCGGCCGCTCACAGAAATGTGAGCGTTGCGGCCCTCGTGCGCTGGGACTCTTGATCCCATCAGACCAGCGAGGAGCCGGGGGCGTCATGAGCGTGAGGAACCTTCCGTCGGCCAGCCAACTGACGGAGCAGCAGCAGCGCGGATGGTCCTGCGTCTGGTGCCGGACCGCCCTGACCATCGGCACCGACACCGATCTCGGGGAACAGCGGACCCGCCCGGCCGCGGGTGCCGCGTACAGCTGGTTCCCCCGGGCCTGCTCGGACACCGCCGCCTGCGCCGTCCGTGAAGCGGGACTCGCGTCGTGACGGCCGCACGGCGCCCTTCGGACGGCCCGCCGGTGCTCGTCTGCGTCGACTGCGACCGCGTCATCACGGGGGCGTCCGTGACGCTGCCGCTCGGTGACTCGATGTCCGGCGCCCGGCCCGACATGCACGCCCACCCGCCGAACTCACCGGACTGCCACCCCCGGGACAGGTCCCGGGCCGCCCTCCGCCACCGCTTCACCACCTCGGACCCACGCACCCCCGAGCCCTCCTGACCGTACGGACCCCGCCCCGGTCCCGCACCACCCGGTGCGGGACCGCGCAGGGCCGGGCCCGCGTCAGCGCCGGAACACCGGGCAGGTCAGCACTTCCACGTGTGGGAGCGCAGATATGTTCCGGAACCGCTCAGATTCATCTTCTTCCCCGCGCCGAGGCAGAACACCTTCGTTCCGGTGTTCTTCGTCCCGGTGTACGCGGACACCGACTTCCCCGTCGTGCCCGCGTTGTACACGGACCTCACCCGCGTTTTCGTGACCCACTTGCACCTGCTCGAACCGTTGGTCCAGTCGGGGTCCTCGTACGTCCACCCGCAGACCTGGCCGCTGCCGTTGGCCCCGCTGTAGGCGCAGAACGTGCCGGGGGTGCACTGCCAGGCATCGGGTGCGGCGGACGCCGAGGACGGCACGACGAAGGCGGCGAGGGCCGCCGCCGCTGCTGCTCCGGCGAGGAGTTTCGGCCGCCTGCCCCTTACGTTTTCCATCGGGTGCTCCTGTCCGACTCGTGGACGCCGTGGCGGCGCCCTCCGCGATCAACTGGTGTCCTGAACGTAGCTCACGGTGATCAGGGCAGGTCAGGGCGTGAAGGGGTGCTGGTGCGTGTCGGGCGCGCGCCCGCGCGTTCTGGAGTGTGCCCACGCGGGTGCCGGCCGGCGGAGCCGCGGCTCCGGGCGGTGTCGCCTTTCTTCAATTGCCGGGCGTGGGGGCGGCCGTAGGGTTCCGGCATGAAGACCGAGCACGCTCACATGACCGAAATCGCCGCCGAGGCGGCCCGTATCGCCCGCTCCGTCCGCGCCGACCGGCTCGACGCGCCCCGCACGCCCTGCGGCGACTGGGACCTGCGGAAGCTCGTCAACCACTGGGTGCTGTACACGTCCCACGGCCTGGAGCACCGGGCCCTGGGCAAGGAACTGCCGGAGGAGCTCGTCGAGCGGGACTTCACCGCCGACGCCGACTGGGCGGAGCAGTACGCGGCGCAACTGGAGCGGGCGGTCGCCGCCTGGGCGGACCCGGCGGTCTGGGAGGGCGAGATCGACCTGGGGAACTCCACGTCCCCGGCCGGCGACGTCGCCGCGATGCTCATCGAGGAGACCGCCCTGCACGGCTGGGACGTGGCCCGGGTCGTCGGCGAGGAGTTCCGGCTGACCGACGGGGCCGCCGCCTATCTGCTCGAAGTCGTCGACGGCACCGCCGCGCTGTACCGGCAGTACGAAGGTTTCGCCGACGAGGTGGACGTCCCCGGTCCGGCGTCGGACTTCGAGCGCGCCCTGGCCCACAGCGGCCGCGACCCGAAGTGGTCGTGATCCGGGAGCTTCACGAGGGCCGGCGCGGCGGGTCCGTCCGGCCCGTGAACAAGCCGATCAGCTCCCGGCTCAGCAGCAGGGGCTGCTCCTTTGAGAGGAAGTGACCGGCGCCGGGGATCCCGGCGAACCGGATGCCGGCCGCCCGGTGCTCGTCCGGGGCGCGGGCGAGTGGCGGACAGCGCCCGCCGGGCACCAGGACCGGCACGGTCAGCGGGGGGAAGCCGGCCGCGACCCGGATGTCCCCGCGCGGTGTCCGGTACCGGCCCGCCACCGCGCGGATCGCGTCGACGGAGTCGTGGGCGCGGGCGCAGATCTCCCGGCTCTGCTCGTCGGCGGCCCCGGGGGTGACGGTGAGCCGGTCGACGGACCGGTCGACGACGGTCCGGTAGCGGCCCGCGAGCAGTCGCTCGGGAAGCGTGTCGACCTGGTTGAAGCCGAGGTGCCCGAACCGCAGTCGGAACGGTCGCGGGCAAGGCCGGGCACCGTGCGTGGCGATCGTCACCGACGGTCGACACCGACGGTCGACACCGATGGTCGGCGTCGATCGTCGCGGCGGGTTGCCGACGGTGAGGCCGTGCTGCTCCAACTGGTCAGCGACGTGATGGAGTTGAGTGAAAGGGAGTGGTGACCTGCGGATATGGACGCTGAATCCGGTCGATTCGGCTCCTGGTGGCGTTCTCGAGCGTGACGGTCAGGCGACGAGCAGGCGCAGACCGAGCTCGGCCGCGTCGAGGGCGACGAGGTCGCGGTTACGCTCGGTCCACCGGCCCGAGGCGAGGTCGGCGCGGAGCATGTTCACCGCCCGCTGCTCGGCCTCCGGGCCGACCCGGGTCCATACCGACACTGCACGGCGCACCTGTTCGTCGAGGTACGCCTCGGGCCGGCGCCAGTGGGCCTCGAAGAACCCGTCGGCGCAGTCCCACGGGATGAGCACCGGCTCCGCGCGGCCCCCGATGGCGCGGGTCATGTCGGCCAGTGAAGGCCAGTCGGTGAGAAGGCCGGCGAACTCGGGCAGGTAGTCGCGGGTGAGCCAGAACCGCTGGAGCCAGCCGGTCGTACTGGCGTCGTACGTGAAGACCACCACGCGCCTCGCCACCCGCCGCATTTCGCGCAGCCCGGCGATCGGGTCCGGCCAGTGGTGAACGGTGCTGACCGCCATCGCGGCATCGAAGGACCGGTCGGCGAACGGCAGGCATTCCGCACTCGCGGCCACGCACGGCGCCGCTCCCGCGGGGCGCTGCGCCCGCATCACCGCCGACGGCTCCACTGCCGTGACCTCGCGGTCCGGGGGCTCGTAGGAGCCGGTGCCGGCCCCGACGTTCAGCACCGTCCGTGCGTCCCCGAGCGCTTCCCGGATCCGTGCGGCGATTCGAGGCTCGGTGCGCCGGGTCGCCGGGTAGGCGGACCCGATGGTGTCGTACAACTGCGCGCCGAACACTCTCAATTGGTCCTCGGGCGCTGACTTGATCCCCATTGCCCGTTCCTCCAGTTCCCTGTCGATGGCCGTCACCATGGCGGCACTGCGGTCCCGCTGTTCCAGCAGCAGGCCACGCAGCCGACGTAGGCGCGCGACCGCGTCGGTGGCCGGGTCGTCCACCAGATCCGCGATCTCGCGCAACCCGAAGCCCAGCCGCCGGAATGCGAGCACCTCCCGCAGGCGCTCCACGTCGCCGGCCGAGTAGGTCCGGTACCCGGCGTTGGTCCGCGCGGACGGCCGGACGAGGCCGATCTCGTCGTAGTGGTGCAGGGTGCGGACGCTGACGGCGGCCAGCTCGGCCACCCGTCCAACGGTCAGGTGCTCGTGCTCTTCCACGTCGGCGACTATGCGGCATCACGCCACGTGAGGGTCAAGCGCCCCGCACCTGGTACCGCCGGGCGGCCGGCCATGGGAAGGTGCTCCGCTTCCCCTTCGGCGCCGGCCCCGCGCTCACGCCTTGAACCGGTCCGTCCGGCGCCGAGAACATCAGGCCGTCGCCCGCCGTTGCCGACCGCACGCGATCGAGGGGCGGCGCGGTGAAGGCCGCCCCTGACGGCCAATCGGCCCACCTCGCCCACCAGGCCGCCCCTGAGCAGGCAAGACGTCGAAGTCCTGAACGTAAGAGCTGCTCACGGAGTGTCACCACTTGGCCAGGTCGATGTTGCACTGAGTACCTGGCTTTCCTCCAGGAAATTGGCGACCGTGCAGAACTGTGGAATGTGGATTCCAGGAAACCCGGCCCGATTCGGTGGAGCGGCGGCGAAAGTGCAAACGCCGTGGCAATCGTCGGACGCGATGAGGCTCTCGCGGTCGGCGGATCTGACGGTGCCGTGCGGCTGTGGGGCATGGGCTCCGGGATCCCCGGTCCGTTGCTGAAAGGCCGTGGGAGCGTGGTCACTTCTGTGGCGTTCAGCCGGGACGGGGTGGGCCTCGTCGTCGGCAGTGAAGACGGCTTCCTTCTGAGTATGGCGTTCAGTGAGGACGGGAAACGCCTCGCAACTATCAGCGGGAGCGGCTCACTTCGGGTGTGGAACATGGAGACCCCAGCTCGCCGCAGGCCTTGGCCCGGCTGCCTGAACCTGGCTGAGCTGGTGAACTGCGTTCAGTGGCGCAGGACGCTGACGACTCGCTCCCACCGGCCAGGTCGGGGACGGTGGGTGGGGCTGGCAGTACAAACCGGGCGTCATGCGACTACGTCGAAGCCTGGGGCTCTCGGACCCGCAAGTGCCCGAGCCCTCGCCGGCGGGCCTGCAGGACCCGCTGGGGAGCGGGGCGGCTGCGGCGGGCGACGCGACTCCGTAGCTCGAATCGTCAGCATGACATTATCCCGGTCAGAGGCTCACGCTACGTGAGTGGGGCTTGCACCGAAGGCTACTGGGGGAAACGTGATCAGCAATGACTCGCCCGAAGTCACCGACGGCTCTTGTTGCACGGTGGGGCACTGCCCCCGGATGTCCGGCGGCCTCGGATCGGTCGCCGCCTGCGTGGGACTCGTGCTCGCTCTACTGCTCGCCCAATGCGGCTACGAACGGGGTCCCGCGCCGGTTGACCTCACCGTCTGGATGTATCCGGTGATCATCGACCCCCAGGCGGGCGAGGCGTATTGGAATGGAATTGAGGAGGACTTTGAGAAGGTGTCGCCCGGTGTCCGTCTCACCGTCGAGCGGTTGCCGTGGGCAGGCCGGGACCGAAGGGTCGCCGAGGCCCTCGCGGGCGACAACGGACCGGATGCTGTCCTTCTGATGCCGGACCAGATTCCTCGGTTCGCCTCCCGGAGGGCGATCGTCCCTGTGGATGCGGCGCTGAAGGGTAACGAGGACAGGTTCCTGTCCGCTGCCCTGGACGCGGTGACGGAGAACGGTCGGATCTACGGTGCGCCGATCTATCAGACCGTGACGACCACGATCTACAACAAGCGTCTGCTGTCCGAGGCCGGTGTCACGACCCCCCCTACCACCTGGGACGAGATCAAGGCGGCCGCGCCCAAGCTGCACAGCAAGGGCATTGCTCTCCTCGACTACTCCGCCTCCGACGACGCCTCCCTGAACCTCAACTTCTATCCTCTGCTCTGGCAGGCCGGCGGCCGGGTCTTCGCTGAGGACGGCAATCGGGTCGCTTTCAACGGCCCGGAGGGGGTCGAGGCATTGACCTTCCTCACTGACCTCTTCCGGCAGGGTGCGGTTCCTGCGTCGTCGATGAGGAACACCAACCGCCTCGGTGACCAGGCTCTCGGAAGGCAGCGGGCTGCGATGGGGTACTCCGTTGTCCTGCCCGACGCCGATCTGGCCGCGCGAACTTGGGGCAAGGAAAACGTACTGGTGGGCGGACCGCTCAAGGGCCCCACCAGGGAGGCCGCGTTCGGCGCCCCCGGCGCCCTTGTTGTCAACGCAAAGTCTCGACACCGGGCGGAGACGCAGAAGTTCCTCGCCTTCATGATCCGGCCGGAGCAGATCCGTTCCCTGGCGTGGGCGAGCGGCTATCTCTCGCCCCGTACCGATGTCGTCGTTCCGAGCGACTCACCGTACGCGATGCAGTACCAGGCGGCGCTGGCCAGTATTTTCGTCGGGGAGCCGCATCCGGCGTCGCGGCAGGTGATGGCGCTGCTCGCGCCCGAGATCCGGGCGGCGCTGACCGGTCGAAAGAGCCCGGCGGCGGCGCTCGACGCGGCGGCTTTGGCCGCCGACGAACTGCTGCGCTCCTCCTGAATCCGGTTCATCATCAGGGGCGTTCGCCAGCCTTGTCCACGAGTGCCGTCGAGACGCGGGTGGCCGTGGCCAGGATGGTGCCCTTCGGTACGAAGGGGCCTCCAGAAGACTTGCCGCCAATGTAGTAGTCGAGTCCGGCGACGTATCGCACGCCCCTATAGGCGAAGGAGTCGGGGTCGAGCAGGACCTGCATGCTGTTGCGTTCGTCCGAGTTGTCGCGGAACTCGCCGTCGACGCCGATGGCGAGAACGTCCCGACCGATGCCGTCGACCACCAGGACAGGCTCGGTCACGCCTTTCAGCCGCATGATGACGTCGTACAGTGTCCGGGCCTTGTCCTTGGTGATGTCGGGCAGCGCAGAGAGCACTCCCACCACTTCGGCGAAGTCGCGCCGGGTCTGCGTTAGCCGGAGGGTGCCAGCGAAACGGCTGGGGATGGACCGCGTGCGAATCAGACGCAGGGCAGCGGCGGGGTCCGCAGGCAGGCGGGTTACCAGATCGTCGGAGCCCTCGGGCGGAAGCATCTCCCAGCCGGCCTGGTAGTTCCCTTTCCAAACGTCCACGTCGTCCGGGTCACTCGTGCTCTCGTCGGGCGTGGCAAGGGCTGAGCCGTCGTAGCGGATCCACTTGTCCTTGTACTTTGGCGCCGCTGGTTCCACGCGGCACGTTTGCGTGGCGGGGCCCAGGTTGAACGAGCCGACCTCGCTGTATCCGTTGGTGCTGGCACCGGTCCCGCACCGCAGTGTGTCCCAGCGCACCTTTTGGTAGACCCAGCGCTGCGCACGGGGTTCCGGCGCGGCGGGCGACGTGGCCTGGTGCCGTAGGACCAGCGTGGACAGCAGCGCCATCGCCACCACCGAGGCGACCGCGCAGACCATGGCGAGGTGTCGACGCGCGGGTGGCGTGGGCCGGAGCGACCCAGTCCGCGCGATTCCCATCTGCAACCGGCTGTAACCAGCGGCGAGTTGGACTTCATCGGGTACGGGATCCTGGGCCCGGAACTGCCGTACCGCCGTCATCTCATCCACTGCCGACCATCTCCGGAAAATCATGTACGAGCCTGGGGTCCACACCACCGAGGGCGAGGCGGACCTTCCTGCGGGCCCGGTTGAGGCGGGATCGCACCGTGCCCACCGGGATGGACAGAGCCTCGGCGACCTCCTGGTAGTTGAGGTCCGCCCAGGCGACCAACAGCAGGACGTGCCGGTCGCCTGCCGACAGCGCAGCCAACGCCCCGGCCAGCGACACCTGCATGGCCTGGGCCATAACGCGACTGTCGCTGCGGTCGGTCCAGGCGTCGGCGACGGGGTCGTGGCCGGTGCGGGCCAAGGCTCTGAGGGCCCGCACCTCGGCGCGGCGCTGCTTCCCGATGAGGTTGGCGGCTATGCCGTACAGCCAGGGCTGAGCGTTCGGGCGGGTGAGGTCGTAGCGGGAGCGGGTGCGGAACGCGCTCAGGAAGGTGTCAGCGGTGATGTCGTCGGCCGCGTCCTCGCCCAATCGGCGCGCCACGTAGCGGCGGATGGCGCGGACGTGGCGATGGTACAGCTCGCCGAAGAGCTCGGGCTGGATCAGGGAATCGGCGATGACGCAGGCGTCGTCGTCAGGTCTGCCAGGCGAGCCGTTCACGCGATCTCCGTGTCTGTGGTGTGTGGGGGCACTCATCTTTACCCGGAGCACTCGAATGAGTTCACAAGAGCCGTGAACTCATTCGAGTGCTTCGGGTAAAGGTAGGCGTCGAGCACGCCCGGTGGGCGCCTCAGGATTGGAGTTGGGATTGAGCAACGCGGTGAGAGCCGGCGTCACGAGATCGGCAGGTGCCCTGGTGGCAGTCGTAGCCCTCCTGGCGGCAATGTTGGTCACAGCAGGACCGGCACAGGCTGTCATGCCGCTACCCGGCGGCAAGGCGAACTGGGTCGTCTCCGTCGGCTACCTGGACCTGGCAACGAAGAACAACTACCGGAACTGGGAGCGGCTCGGGTACTACGCCTTCCAGAGCGATGGCACGGTGACAACGAACTACTGGACCTGGAACCAGCGGGAGCAGCCGAAGCGGGTTAGTGCGATGACTGCGGACTGCGGTGGCGACGTTCCTGCCTGTGCCGTGCGCACCGTCGACGGGTTTTCCAACGACCCGATGGGGGGCTACCAGGGCACCTTCGCCTACACGCCGAACGGACAGCTCGCCGTGACCTGGACCAAGAACGCCGCTGGCACCGCGCTGGCCCAGCCGGTCACCGAATACTGGAACGTCACCACAGGGCTGGCGGCCGGACGAGCTGCCCGCATCACAAGCCCCACGTTCTACGGCGCTTACGGAACCGACGTGGCGATCCCGGCCCCGGGAGTCTTCTCCGCACACGCCAATTTCGGTGTCGGCTACGGCAGCAACGCTTCGCTTGACCGCGCGAGCCGAGCCACGATGAGCCAGCTCGTCAACGACCCGCGCTACAACGCAGAGCCGTACCGGGGCGCCTTCGTCGTGGCCAAGGCGTCGTCGTCGGACCCGGCCACACGGACGGGGATCGTGGGCCGGGAAGGTTCGGGCGGGACCTGGACCTTCGGTGCGGTCTCGAATCCCTGGAAGCTGTGTGCCGGCAGCCCCTGTATGGGCTGGCTCCAGCCGAACACCTCGTGCGCCAGCACCGACAAGGACCGCGTCCGCTACATCGGCGAGATTGGCGGCGGCCGCCGCAACACCGAGGAGTACTGGTGCCAGTCGCTGGCCCAGGGCCAGCCCTGCTACGCCTACAACTCCCACCCTCGCCCCATGCTGCAGATCATCGACGACGCCGGTGAATTCCAGGGCTGGGTCGGCGTGGAGGCTTTCACTCACGTGTCCACCAGCACCGGGCTGCCGGACAGCAGTTGGGTCGAGGGCTACTCGGGGATCTTTGACATGGTGTCGGCAGCGTTGCAGCCCGAGCTGCCGAGCTGAGTGAATCCACTTCATTTTCCCAGATTTAGATCCTTAATCTGTGCATCAAATTTCCAGCGGAGACGCCTGCCTATTCTCAGGCACTGAAAGAATGTGAAAACTTCCCAATCGGGGGTTGACTTCATCCCGATGATCGCAAATGCTTTCACTGTAAACGATGGAACTCCCGAACTGAGAGGAATTTACATGAAGCACTGGAAGAGAATTCTTTCCGCGCTCGTCATCACCTCTGCAGTGGTCATAATTCCGGCATCGCCGGCGGCCGCATATGGAACTCTCGGCTGCAAGTTCTCCACCGGAACGCTCAAGTGGCAGGACGCGACCACTACATCGGGCTACGCGACGGCCGCAACGAACGCAGTGGAAGCCTGGAACTCGACCAGCACACAGTTCAACATGAACAAGGTCACCAGCGGGGCGAACATCCGTGTCGCCAGCGGCAACTTCGGAGCGACCTGGCAGGGAACGCAGTTCGTGGGCATCACGCTCAACACGAGCCAGGAGAACCCGGTCACCCAAAGCTGTAGTGGCGGAACCTGGGACACCACTATGGTCACGTGGTGGAACGACTACTACACGCAGCACTATGGGGCGGTGAAGCGCCAGGCCATCATGGTTCATGAGCTCGGCCACGCTTTGGGGCTCGCACACACTGCTGCAGCCAGCGGTTCCAGCTGTAGCAAGGTCTCGATCATGGACAGGGCGATCGACGGCTGGTATGACGCCTGCGGCTTCTGGACACCGCGCCAGGACGACATCAACGGCGCGAACGCCCTGTACTGAGCGGCTAACACGTGAAATCCCCGCGAGCCCCACGCCATGCCCCTCGGTTGGCCGCAGCGGGTGCGGCCGCCCTGGTGATTCTTTCGTCGAGCAGTTGCGCTGCAGAGCAGACGCAGAACAGGCCGAAGCGGCAGATATCTGTCTCGCTGGTAAACCGCTACACCGATCTCGGCCGTATGCAAAAAGATAGTACGGCGGTGGTTCTCGCTAGTGCGGTCGGGTCCAGCGCCGCCGAGCGTGACGGATTTCCGATAACCGTGACTGATCTCAGGATTTCGAAGATCCTGGCGGGAAATATTTCCGGATCGGTCATCAAGGTGCAACAACTCGGCACAGAGAGTGTGGAATCACCCGACACGTCCCGCTTGATGAAAGTCGGCAATACGTACCTTCTCTATCTCGGCAAGAATGACGGAAAGGAGAATCCGGACCATTTCATCATCACCGGGGGGGACGGAATCTACGTTCTGCAGGGAAACCGGTATCTATACCGAGGGGGACCGTCGGCAGGGCCAGGGAAGTCGTTGCCAAAAGAGCTCGCGGCCGATGGCATGAAATTGACCTCACAGGCCGGACCGTAACAGGTTTCGCCGACGGCGGTCTCCGTCAGAGACGGCCGTCGGCACAGGCAATCCGGCCGGGGGCTCCAGATGCAGGGGCCGATTCACGGAGTGGTCGAAGGCCGGGGTGTGAGCCAGGCTGCACCGCCCGGTCCTCGATGAACTGGGCTCCCGCGCTGAGTTGGCCTGGCCCCGGTGTGCGATCGACACGGTGCCGCCGTACACGTGAATGCACCCAGTCGAGTGCAGACGCGCGCGCTTTGTTGCTGATCTTGTGACGCGGCGCCTGTTTGATCGTTTGTGCGGGTGTGCAGTTCGAGGGGGGGGCTTGCAGCGCCTATTGCTGCGTTTGTCAGAAGTGGAAATTGAGTCCGTAAAGCGGCGCGTGGACGGAGTTGCTCTACGTACGCGTTCTCATACGCCGTCGGCGCAATGTCCGAGGTATGGGAGGAGCTCGACCAGTGTGCACGGTCGGCACGAATGACGCCTGGCAGAAGCTCCGTTGGGCGGGTTGCCTGCCGTGGTCACACTGCTGATACGAAGGCTCAAGTGCCTCGCTGCCGACCCCGCAGTGACGTTCGCCGAGCAGATACCGGGACCCGCCCGCATGCCCGATATACCCCGGTGCCGCATGGGCAGCTGGCCCGAGTCGCCGAAGTTCCGGCCGACAGGCCCGGGTCACGGCTCGCCCGGAAGCTCGGCACGACGGTGGCCAACGACACCCTCCTGTGGCTCACCGGGCAGCGCCGCTGCAAGAACCAGGCTCGGTGCGTGTTCTCAGAGGCGGTGAATTCGCCCTGCTCAAGCGGCACACCTACGCCACATTGCTGGTCGACCTAGTCCTGCCAGTAGAAGAGCAGGGTGCTGACGTCCAGGGGGCGACGGCCGCCGAAGTAGTAGACGCAGAGGCCGGTCACGCGGATCTCGCCGGTCTCCGGGGTGATCCAGCGGAAGCCGGCCGCCTCCAGGGCGGCGCGGGCGGCGGGTTCGGGGCTGTGGGAGGTCGCGAAGGGGCCCAGGGTGCTGACGTGGACCTCGCTGTCCTCGGAACCCAGGCCGATCACGTGGTACGTGCCGCCGCCCTGCCGGTGGTAGTGACCGCAGGAGACCGGGGGCCGGGGTGTGAGGCCCGCCGCGGTGAGCGCGGCCGTCGCGCGGCCGAGCCGTTCCTCCTCCTCCCGTTCCACGTCCTCGTCCGAGCGCGCGGGCGGCTGGGTGCAGATGGCCTCGACCCGCCAGCGCGGGTCGCTCCGCTCCTCGCAGTGGTGGCCGTACTCCTGGACGATCGCCGCGCGCAGTTCGTCGTCCAGCCCGGCGACCTCGACCCGGGGGCCGCCCAGCGAGGCGTGGATCGCGCGGGTCTCGGCGGCGTCACCGGTCAGACGGTGCAGGGCGTACGCCGCCCACAGCTTCGCCTCGATGGTCGGAGCCCCGCGGAGGCGGGCGCGGAGCCGGTCCGGGTCGGTGAGAAGGGACTGGGCGAGATGGGCGACCGACGGGTCGGGGTCCGCGAGGGCGTCGGTGACGTCCTGTCCGGCCCGGTGCCGCATCCGGACCCGGAAGACCCGGTCCTCGGGGCGGGCGTCACCGACGTCGGACAGCACCGCCCGTGCCCCGTACCGGGCGACCAGCGCGTCCAGTCCGGCCTCGCCGGTCGCCCGCATGCGCGGCCACGGCTCGGCCGCGAGCGTTGCCAGCTCACCGGCCGCCGTACGGTCACCGAGCAGACCGCGCGCCTTCAGGATCGCCTCCGGCATGCCGTACGACGTGTCCTGCCGCCGGTCCGGATGTCTGAGCCAGCCCAGCAGCTCCGCCCGGTCGGCCAGCAGCTCCAGCAGCGCGATCCGTACCTCCGCCACGTCCTGCGCGTCGTGGACACGAGCGACCAGCGCGGCGACACGGCGCTCCGGCACCCGCCCGGCCAGCGCCTGCACACAGGGCCTGCGGCGCCACCACGGATGCGCCGGGTCGGCCACGTAGGCCGCCAGCGCGTCCGCGTCGAACGCGCGCAGACCCTCCGCGTCGACACGCCCGGCCTCCGGCACCAGAGTCTCTATGCTGAACATTCAGCGGATGGTAGCCGCTGCCGCCGGAATACCGCCCCCGGACGCGGCTTCACAATTGGCCCAGCGGAATCGATGGCGAGTGGACCGGGATCACCTGCCAATCGCTGCCTACGCTCGACCCATGGACAACCTGGACACCACACCGCGCACCACTGTCGACTTCTACTTCGACCCCGCCTGCCCGTTCGCCTGGATCACCTCCCGCTGGATGCTGGAAGTGGAGCGGCACCGCGACATCGACCTCCGCTTCCGCGTCATGAGCCTGTACCTGCACAACATCGGCAATGAACTGCCCGAGTGGTACCGGGACCTGGTGGACCGTTCGCTCGGGCCGGTCCGGGTCGCCGTCGCGGCGGCGGCCGGGCACGGCGACGGAGTGCTGCGCGATCTGTACACCGCGATGGGAACCCGCATCCACCGGGAGAAGAACGAGGACTTCGACGAGGTGATCGCCCAGTCCCTCGCCGAGCTGGGGCTGCCCGCCGCGCTCGCCGGCGCCGCGCACTCGGGGGAGTACGACGACGCGCTGCGGCACAGCCACGACGCGGGCAAGGACCCGGAGGCGGGCGGCTACGTCGGCACGCCCACGATCCATGTCGACGGGGCGGTCTGGTTCGGGCCCGTGCTGCGGGCCGCGCCGCGTGGCGAGGAGGCAGGGCAATTCTTCGACAGCTTCCGGACGCTCGCCGGGCACGCGGACTTCTTCGAGCTCAAGCGGACCCGGACCGGCGGTCTGGACGTGGGCTGAACCGGGCCGAACCGGCTTGAACCGGGCCGCCGGGTCACGCGCCGAGCGCGGCGGCCCGGACCGCCGGGGCGGGAGCCCCGGCGCGCCGGGCCTCGTCGTACCGGTCCAGCAGCAGACGGGCCAACTCGGGGGCCGGTCCGAGGACTTCGGCCAGTACGTCCGCGCCGGACGCCCCCGCCGCGATCCGGTCCGGCAGCCGGCCGGGAGCGATGACGTACGGCGCCACCGCCACCCGGCGCATCCCTTCCGCACGCAGGGCCCGTACCGCGTCCCCGGTGCCGGGGAAGCCGCCGGGAGAAGGTGCGGAGGCGAACGCAGGCCGCACGGAACACCAACCGGTGTGCCGCAGCTCCCGCGCGATTTCAGCGATCACTGCGATCGCCTCCGGGTCTGTGGAGCCCGCCGAGGCCAGGACGAGACCGGTCGACGCCCGGTCGGCGGGGCCGAGGCCCGCCTCGCGCAGGCGTCGTTGCAGCGCCGCGTTGAGCAGCGGGGACGGGCCGAGCACCTCGGCCTGCCGGACCCGCAGTCCGGGCAGTCGGCGCCGGGCCTCGCCCAGCACCGCGGGGATGTCGGACTTGGCGTGGAAGGCCCGGGTGAGCAGCAGCGGAAGGGCCACGACGGATTCCGCCCCCTCGGCGGCCAGCCGTTCCAGGACCCTTGGCACCGGTGGCGCGTTGAAGTCCAGGAAGCCGGTCTCCACCCGCAGCCCCGGCCGCAGCGACCGTACCCGCGCGGTGAGCGCGTGCACGGTCGCCGCGTGCCGGGGGTCACGGCTGCCGTGGGCGATGACGAGAAGGACCGGAGCGGTCATGAGCGGCACGTCCCCCTAGTTCTTCACCAGGAGACCGCGGCCGCGCAGCACCCACCGCTCCAGCGGACTGAAGATCAGCAGGTCGATCGCGATGCCGACGGTGAGGATCAGGATGATGGCGAGGAACACCATCGACATGCTGCTGGTCTCCCGTCCCTGCTCCAGCAACTGGCCCAGGCCCACGCCCAGATCGGGCGAGGAGGCGATGATCTCGGCGGCCATCAGCGACCGCCAGGAGAACGCCCAGCCCTGCTTCAGGCCCGCCAGATAGCCCGGCAGCGCGGCGGGCAGCACGATGTGCCAGGTGCCCCGCATCCCGGTCGCGCCGAGCGTCCGTCCGGCCCGCAGGTGCAGCGGCGGGATCTGGTCGACGCCCGCGACCAGGCCGTTGGCGATCGACGGGACGGCGCCCAGCAGGATCACCGCGTACATCATCCGGTCGTCGAGCCCCAGCCAGATCACCGCGGGCGGCACCCAGGCGACCGAGGGCAGCGACTGGAGCCCGGACAGCACCGGCCCGATCGCGGCCCGGACCAGCCGGACGCGCGACACCAGCAGCCCCAGCGGGGTGCCGATGGCCAGCGCCAGCAGGAAGCCGAGCAGACCGCGCGAGACGCTGGTCCAGATGTAGCCGAGCAGGGTGCCCTGCGCCCAGGCATCGGCCACCTCGCCCCACACCTGGGACGGCGACGGCAGCTTGTAGTCGTCGGTGACCTGCGCCCAGATCAGCAGCTGCCAGACCACGAGGACCAGGGCCACCGCCGCGAGGGGCGGCAGCACCTTGCGCAGCAGCACCTCGCGGACCGGGGTGCGGTTCACCCGTACGGCGTCGAGGGCGTCCAGTCCCGCCTCCAGGCCCGCCAGGTCCTGGGCGGTGTCCTTGCCGGCGGTCTCAGTGCTGGCCATGTCGGCGGATCTCCCCACGCAGTTGTTCGGTGATCTCCACGGACAGCTCCGCCACCGCGGTGTCCTCGATGCGGCGCGGCTGGTCGATGCCGACCGTCCACTCCCGGGCCACCCGGCCCGGCCGCGAGGAGAGCAGCACGACCCGCTCGGCGAGCCGGACCGCCTCGCGCACGTTGTGCGTGACGAAGAGGACCGAGAGGTTCGTCTCGCGCCAGATCCGGGTCAGCTCGTCGTGCAGCACGTCCCGGGTGATCGCGTCCAGCGCGGCGAACGGCTCGTCCATCAACAGCAGTTGACTGTCCTGGGCGAGTGCGCGGGCCATCGCCACCCGCTGCCGCATCCCGCCCGACAGCTCGTGCACCCGCTTGGCGTACGCCCCGCCGAGCCGCACGAGTTCGAGCAGCCGCTCCGCCTCGGCGCGCCGCTCGGAGCGCGGGACACCGCGCAGCCGCAGCGCCAGTTCGATGTTCTTGCCCGCGGTGAGCCACGGGAAGAGGGCGTGCTCCTGGAACATCAGGGCGGGCCGCCCGCCGGGCGTCTCGATCGACCCGGCGCTCGGGCGGTCGAGCCCGGCCACCAGGTTGAGCAGGGTCGACTTTCCGCACCCGGAGGCGCCCAGGAGGGTGACGAACTCGCCGGGAGCGACATCGAGTGTGATGTCGTCCAGGACGAGCTGCCGCCCCTCCGGTCCGTCGAAGGACTTCGAGACGTGGTCGATACGGGCGGCGTGCCCGGCCCTCGTACGGTCCTCGGCCTTGGTGAGTGTGGTGGTCGCCATGGTCGTCACCTCCTGGGAATCCTCTTCGGGTACCGGACGCGCTTACTTGACGCCGAGACCGGCGTCGGCGACCCCGGGCCTGCCCGCGGCCTTCAGGATCTTGTTCAGCGGCTTCAGGTCGTAGATGCCGCCGAGGTCCGTCCGCTCCAGGAGACCTGCCTGCACGGCGTGCTCGGCCTCGGTGCCGAGGGTGGCGGCCAGCGGGTCGTCGGTGAACTGGATCGACTTCCACGCCGGGTCGAGGACCTCGGCCGGGAGCTCCTTGCCGGACAGCTTCTTGAGCGCGGCGTTCGCGGACGCCTTCGCCTTGTCGGGGTTGGCGTTGATCCAGGCGTTGGTGTCGACCGTGCCGCGCAGCACCGCCTCCACGACGTCCGGGTGTTCGGTCAGGAACTTCTGCGACACGATGATGTTGGTGATGACGAACTTGTTGTCCGGCCACAGCGTCGACTCGTCCAGCAGGACCTTCGCGCCCTGGGCGACCAGCTTGGACGCGGTCGGCTCGGGCGCCCAGGCGCCGTCGATGGAACCGGACTTGTAGGCGTCCGGCGTCACCTTGTTGTCCGTGCGGACGACCGAGACGTCGCCCCGGCCGCTGTTGGCGTCGACCTTCCAGCCCTTCTCGGATATCCAGTTGAGGAAGGCCACGTCCTGGGTGTTGCCGAGCTGCGGGGTGGCGATCTTCTTGCCCCTGAGGTCGTCCAGGGTCTTGATCTTCTTGGGGTTCACCACCAGCTTCACCCCGCCGGACGCCGAACCGCCGATGATGCGCAGGCTCTTGCCCTTGGACTTGGTGAAGCCGTTGATGGCCGGGGAGGGGCCGATGAAGCCGATGTCGATCGAGCCCGCGTTGAGCGCCTCGATCTCGGACGGTCCGGCGTTGAACGTCGACGGCTTGACCGCGGTCGAGCCCAGCTCCTTGGCGATGATGCCTTCCTGGATGCCGACCAGGGCGGTCGCGTGGGTGAGGTTCGGGAAGTAGCCGATCTTCACGGTGTCCGCAGAGAGCTTCTCGCCGCCGGTGGTGACGTCCGCCTTCGGGGCGTCGTCCTTCGCGGCGGAACCGTAGCCGCAGGCGGTGAGCGCCAGGGCGAGCAGCGGCAGGGCGGCGACGGCGGCGAAGGCGCGGCGCGAGGTGGAACGGGGGGCAGACACGGGAGGCATTCCTCTCGTCGGCCCGGTGCTCGCGTCCCGCGGGGTTACGGGGACGCGGCCGGGCGGTCGGCAGGTCTTCGTCTGAACTTGCTGCGGAGGTGGTGCGGTTGGTGCGAGTGGGCGCGCAGGCGGTGCGCGTACGTCATCGCGCACATCGCGCCACCCCGCCCTGGCCGCTGCCGAGGGCGCCGCTGCCGACGCGGCCGCCCTCCTTCGCGAACGTGGAGTAGATGTCGATGGTCATCAGAAGTCCCACGCGGCGTCGGTGCCGTCGGTGCCGTCCGCCGGGGCCCCGGCGGACGCGCTGGTGAACGAGGCGCCCGCCATGCCCGCCGACAGGGTGGTGCCGTCCGCCGGGTCGATCAGCAGGAACGACCCGGTGCGCCGGGAGTCCGCGTACGCGTCCAGCGCGAGCGGCTCCGCGGTGCGTACGACGACCCGGCCGATGTCGTTGGCGACGAGCTGTCCCGGCGCCGGGTGCTGGGAGAGATCGTCCAGGGTGAGCCGCGAGGGGATGTCCTTGACGATCGCCTTGACCGTGCGGGTGGTGTGCTTGAGCAGGACCCGGTGGCCGACGCGCAGCGGCTCGTCGGCGACGTGGCAGACGGTCGCCTCGACGTCCTGGGTGGTCGGCGGGGCGTCGTTCGACGGGGCGATCAGGTCCCCGCGCGAGATGTCGATGTCGTCGGCCAGCCGGAGCGTCACCGACTGGGGCGCCCAGGCGATGTCCACGCTCTCGCCGAGCGCGTCGATCGCGACGACCGTCGACGTACGCCCGGACGGCAGTACGGTGACGGGCTCGCCGACCCGGAAGGCCCCGGCGGCGATCTGGCCCGCGTAGCCCCGGTAGTCGGGGTGCTCCGCGGTCTGCGGCCGGATCACGTACTGGACGGGGAAGCGGGCGTGGCAGGCGGTCAGGTCGTGGCTGACCGGCACCGTCTCCAGGTGCTCCAGGACCGTCGGGCCGCCGTACCAGTCCATGTGCGCGGACGGTTCCACCACGTTGTCACCGGCCAGCGCGGAGATCGGGATCGCGGTGATCTCCGGGACGCCGAGCGAGTCGGCGTACGCGGTGAACTCCTCGGCGATGGCGGCGAACACCGGCTCCGCGTACCCGACCAGGTCCATCTTGTTGACCGCCAGCACCACGTGCGGCACCCGCAGCAGGGCGGCGACGGCGGCGTGGCGGCGGGTCTGCTCGACGACGCCGTTGCGGGCGTCGACCAGGACGACGGCCAGCTCGGCCGTCGAGGCGCCCGTCACCATGTTCCGGGTGTACTGCACGTGCCCGGGGGTGTCGGCCAGGATGAAGCGGCGGCGCGGGGTCGCGAAGTAGCGGTAGGCGACGTCGATGGTGATGCCCTGCTCGCGCTCGGCGCGCAGTCCGTCGGTCAGCAGCGCCAGGTCCGGCGCCTCCTGGCCCCGGCTGCGCGAGGCGTGCTCGACGGCCTCCAGCTGGTCGGCCAGGACCGACTTGGAGTCGTGCAGCAGGCGTCCCACCAGGGTGGACTTGCCGTCGTCCACCGATCCCGCGGTGGCGAAGCGCAGCAGAGTGGTCGCCGACAACTGCTCGGTCGTGGTGGTCATGACTAGAAGTACCCCTCGCGCTTGCGGTCTTCCATCGCGGCCTCGGACAGCTTGTCGTCGGCGCGCGTCGCGCCCCGCTCGGTGAGCCGGGAGGCGGCGATCTCGGCGATCACGGCGTCCAGCGTCGTGGCACCGGAGTCCACGGCGCCGGTGCACGACATGTCGCCGACGGTGCGGTAGCGGACCTGCCGGGTCTCGACGGGTTCGTGGTCCCGGGGGCCGCCCCAGTCCCCGGCGGTCAGCCACATGCCGCCGCGGTCGAAGACCTCGCGGTCGTGGGCGAAGTAGATCTCCGGCAGCTCGATCCCCTCGCGGGCGATGTACTGCCACACGTCCAGCTCGGTCCAGTTGGAGATCGGGAAGACCCGGACGTGCTCACCGGGGGCGTGCCGGCCGTTGTAGAGCTGCCACAGCTCGGGGCGCTGGCGGCGCGGGTCCCACTGGGAGAACTCGTCGCGCAGCGAGAAGACCCGCTCCTTGGCGCGCGCCTTCTCCTCGTCCCGCCGCCCGCCGCCGAACACCGCGTCGAAGCGGTGCTGCTGGATCGCCTCGGTCAGCGGCACGGTCTGGAGCGGGTTGCGGGTGCCGTCGGGGCGCTCGCGGAGCTTCCCGGCGTCGATGTACTCCTGTACGGAGGCGACGTGGAGCCGCAGCCCGTGCCGGGCCACCGTGCGGTCGCGGTACTCCAGTACCTCGGGGAAGTTGTGCCCGGTGTCCACGTGCAGCAGCGCGAACGGCACCGGCGCTGGTGCGAACGCCTTGAGCGCCAGATGCAGCATCACGATCGAGTCCTTGCCGCCGGAGAACAGGATCACCGGCCGTTCGAACTCGCCCGCCACCTCGCGGAAGATGTGCACGGCCTCGGACTCCAGGGAGTCCAGATGGCTCAGCGCGTACGGGCTGTCGGTGCCCTCCGACACGGTCGCCGTGGTGGTCACACCGCACCCCTCTCGCTCAGCAGCGCGTACAGCTGCGCCGCGGACTCCCGCACGGTCTGCCGATGCGACTCGATCCGCAGATCGGGCGCCTCGGGCTCCTCGTACGGGTCGTCGACGCCGGTCAGTCCGCTGATCTCGCCCGCCGCCTGCTTGGCGTACAGGCCCTTCACGTCGCGTGCGGAGCACACCTCGACCGGGGTCGCGACATGGATCTCCAGGTACGGGGTGCCCTCGGTCTGATGGCGCCCCCGCACCGCGTCCCGGCTGTCCGCGTACGGGGCGATGACCGGGACCAGCACCTTCACGCCGTTGGCCGCCAGCAGTTCGGCGACGAAGCCGATCCGCTGGACGTTGGTGTCGCGGTCCTCGCGGGAGAAGCCCAGCCCGGCGGAGAGGAACTCACGGATCTCGTCCCCGTCGAGCACCTCCACCCGGTGGCCCTCGCCGCGCAGCCGCCCGGCCAGCTCGTACGCGATGGTCGTCTTGCCCGCGCTCGGCAGACCGGTCAGCCAGATGGTGGCTCCTGTCTCCGTCACGCTCATCGAAGTCTCCTGCTCGGTCGTCATCAGTCGTGCAGTCCGCACTCGGTCTTGCCCCGTCCGGCCCAGCGTCCGGCCCGGGCGTCCTCGCCCGCCAGCACCCTGCGCGTGCAGGGCTCGCAGCCCACGGAGGCGTAGCCGTCCGCCAGCAGCGGGTTGGTGAGGACGCCGTGCTCTGCGGCATAGGCGTCCACGTCGTCCTGCGTCCAGCGGGCGATCGGCGAGACCTTCACCTTGCCCTGTGCGGCGTCCCAGCCGACGACCGGGGTGTTCGCCCGGGTGGGCGACTCGTCGCGGCGCAGCCCGGTCGCCCAGGCGGTGTAGCCGGTCAGCCCCTCCCGCAGCGGCTCGACCTTGCGCAGCCGGCAGCACAGGTCGGGGTCGCGCTCGTGCAGCCGGGGCCCGTACGCGGCGTCCTGCTCGGCCACCGTCCGCCGGGGCGTCAGGGTGATGACGTTGACGTCCATCACGGCCGCGACCGCGTCCCGGGTGCCGATCGTCTCCGGGAAGTGGTAGCCGGTGTCGAGGAACACCACGTCCACGCCGGGGCGGACCCGGGAGGTGAGGTGTGCGACGACCGCGTCCTCCATGGAGGAGGTGACGCAGAACTTCCTGCCGAAGGTGTCGACGGCCCAGGTGAGGATCTCCGTGGCGGAGGCGCCCTCCAGCTCCCGGCCCGCCCGTTCGGCCAGTGCCCGGAGCTCGTCGGTCTGCCGAGTGACCGTCATATCACGTCCCTCTCACCGTCGTTGTGGACCAGGCCCCGGGCCAGCAGGCCCAGGAACTTGAGCTGGAAGGCGCGGTTGCAGGAGGCGCATTCCCAGGCGCCGTGGCCCGCCTCGTGCGGGCGCAGGTCCTCGTCCCCGCAGTACGGGCAGTGGAACGGTGCGGCGCGCCCGCTCATGACAGCGACTCCGCACCGGCCCGCGCCGCCCAGGCCGCGAAGCGCTCGCCTTCCTCGCGCTCCTCCTGGAAGCGGCCCAGCACCCGCTCGACGTAGTCGGGCAGTTCGTCCGCGGTGACCTTCAGGCCGCGGACCTTGCGGCCGAACCCGGCCTCCAGGCCCAGGGCGCCGCCCAGGTGCACCTGGTAGCCCTCGACCTGCCGGCCCTCGGCGTCCAGGACCAGCTGGCCCTTGAGGCCGATGTCGGCGGTCTGGATGCGGGCGCAGGCGTTGGGGCAGCCGTTGATGTTGATGGTGAGCGGCTCGTCGAAGTCCGGGAGGCGGCGCTCCAGTTCGTCGATGAGCGAGGCGCCGCGCGCCTTCGTCTCGACGATCGCCAGCTTGCAGTACTCGATGCCGGTGCAGGCCAGCGTGCCGCGCCGGAACGGCGAGGGCCGCACCTGGAAGTCGAGCGCCTCCAGGCCGGCGGTGAGCGCCTCGACCTGGTCCTCCGCCACGTCGAGGACGATCATCTTCTGCTCGACGGTGGTCCGCACCCGGCCGGAGCCGTGCGCCTCGGCGAGGTCGGCGATCTTGGTGAGGGTGGCGCCGTCGACACGCCCGACCCGGGGGGCGAAACCGACGTAGAAGCGGCCGTCGCGCTGCGGGTGGACGCCGATGTGGTCGCGCCAGCGGGTGCTGGGCTCCGCGGGCGCCGGACCGTCCAGCAGCGGGCGCTTCAGGTACTCGTCCTCCAGCACCTGGCGGAACCTGGCCGGGCCCCAGTCGGCCATCAGGAACTTCAGCCGGGCGCGGTTGCGCAGTCGCCGGTAGCCGTAGTCGCGGAAGATGCCGACGACACCGGCCCAGACGTCCGCGACCTCGTCCAACGGCACCCAGGTGCCGAGCCGTTCGGCCAGCCGGGGGTTGGTGGAGAGGCCGCCGCCGACCCAGAGATCGAAGCCCGGACCGTGCTCGGGGTGCTCGACACCGACGAACGCGACGTCGTTGATCTCGTGCACCACGTCCTGCACCGGCGAACCGGAGATCGCGGTCTTGAACTTGCGCGGCAGGTTGGAGAACTCCGGGCTGCCGATGTAGCGGGCGTGGATCTCCTCGACGGCGGGCGTCCCGTCGATGATCTCGTCGGCGGCGATCCCGGCCACGGGGGAGCCGATGATCACGCGCGGGCAGTCGCCGCACGCCTCGGTGGTGGAGAGCCCGACGGCCTCCAGCTTCTCCCAGATCGCCGGGACGTCCTCGATGCGGACCCAGTGCAGCTGGACGTTCTGCCGGTCGGTGATGTCCGCGGTGCCGCGCGCGTACTGCTGCGAGACCTCGCCGATGACGCGCAGCTGCCCGGTGGTCAGCTTCCCGCCGTCGATGCGGACCCGCATCATGAAGTAGCGGTCCTCCAGCTCCTCGGGCTCCAGCACCGCGGTCTTCCCGCCGTCGATGCCGGGCCGTCGCTGGGTGTACAGGCCCCACCAGCGCATCCGGCCGCGGAGGTCGTTGGGGTCGATGGAGTCGAAACCGCGCTTGGAGTAGATCGTCTCAATGCGTGTCCGCACATTGAGACTGTCGTCGTCCTTCTTGAACTGCTCATTGCCGTTCAGCGGGGTGTAGTGCCCCAGGGCCCACTGGCCCTCGCCGCGGTGGCGGCCGGCCTTGCGGCGGGGCGTTGCGGGCGCAGGCTGTTTCGGGGTGGCGGCCATGACAGTACGTCCTTCGGGACTGCGGGAGGGCTGCTCTGAACTGCACACTCGCGTCAGGTCGCGGCGGTGCGCAGGGCATTGCTCAGGAAGAAGGGGGCGGCGGTGCTGGGACTCTCAGCTCGCCGGACAGATGGCGCTGGACACACGGCCGAGGTCGACGTGGCGTCGACTCACCAAGGCTATTCCTGTTCCAGGCATGCCGGAAGCGTGGCACGCATATCTTGGGCCAGTCCACCACTATCCGATATGTGGACTTGAATATCCCGAGGGGTGAGACGGTGTGGCGCCCGTCACTCGATGTGTTCCGGCCGTCCCGTCCGTAATGGCCGCAATCCTCCGCGCGTGCGGAGCACCGCCGGCCCCCGCCGCCGCGCCGCCCGGCGCCGCGGGTCAGCCGCGGTCGGCGCCCGGCCACGGACCCGGTGTCGCGGCCTCGGGCTCCAGTTCCACCTTGGTGTCGAAGAGCCGGAAACCGCGCCGCAGATAGTTGTCCATGGCGTGCGGCCCGTCCTTGGAACAGGTGTGCAGCCAGACCCGCTTCGTCGGCGTACGCTCCGGCCAGCGCTCCGCCAGGTCCCAGGCGCGGGCCACCCCGTACGAGAGCAGGTGGCCGCCTATCCGCCGCCCCCGGAAGGCCGGGATCAGCCCGAAGTACATGATCTCGACGACGCCCTCGTCCTGCGGGTCCAGCTCCACGTACCCGGCGGGGGTGCCGTTCTCGTACGCCACCCAGGTCTCGGCGCCCGGCCGGTCCAGGGCCTCCTGCCACTGCGCGTACGTCATGCCGAGCCGGTCCGTCCACTGGATGTCGCCGCCGACCGCCGTGTAGAGGAACCGGCTGAACTCGGGCAGCGGCGTCTGCGAACGCACGATCCGCACATCGCCCTCCGGGACCCGGGCCGGTCGCAGATCGTCGGGCGAGGTCTGCTCCAGCGACCAGATGGTCACCTCGGCGGTGGGGGCGGGAGCGGGGGCGGCGGTGCGCGGTGCGGGGCTGTTCATGACTGCCAGGGAACCACGCCCCGCGCCGCGGGCCAAAGCCGGTCCCGAAAGGCGGACAGCGGTCCCTAGCTGCGATGACGTGCCCCGAGCACCACCGGGGCCGTCGACTGCGGCAGCAGATCGGCCGGGTCGTCCGGATGGATCACCTCCACCTCCACGCCCTCCCCGTAGCGGTACGGGCGGTGCGCGAGGACCTGGGCGAGATGGCGGCGCACCCGGGAGATCTCCGCCCGCACCGTCACCGTCCGGCTCGGGTCGCCGAACACGTCCTCGGCCAGCTCGGAGGCCGTACGCCCCTCGCGGTGCAGGGCCAGGGCGTACAGCAGCTCCGCGTGGCGCGGCGAGAGCCGCTGGGTCCAGGTGCCCACCGCGCCCACCACGTTGATCCTCGGCCCGCGCGGACGGCTCAGGTCCAGCACCACCCGCTGCGGCGACCCTTCCGACGGCGCGTCCGCGACCTGGATCAGCCAGCCGCCCGGCAACGGCTCCACCCGGCACATGCCGAGCGACGGCAGCCACACCCGGCCCGGCCGTAACGACTTGGGCAGCGGCAGCCGGTCCACCGGCGGCATCCCGGTCACCGCGGCGAGCCAGCCGTTGCCGTCCACCGCCAGCGCCCGGCCGCCCAGCCGGCACACCAGCGGCGCCGCCACCGAACGCAGCCGGTCGAGCGCCCGCAGATGCCGGTTCCTGATCTCGCTCTCCGCCAGCCCGGCCACCGAACTGACCAGGGCGAGCGTCGTCGGATGGAACGTCGAGAGCGGACCGCTCATGTCCACGATGCCCATCAGCCGGCCGTCGCGCGGATCACGGACCGGCGCCGCCGCGCACGTCCAGCTGTGCAGCGTACGGACGAAGTGTTCCGAGGAGTGGACCTGGACCGGGACGCGGGCCGCCAGCGCCGTACCGATCGCGTTCGTCCCCGTGCTCTCCTCCGCCCAGGCCGCGCCCTCCGCCAGGCAGACGGAGTCCGCCCGGCGCAGCACCGCCGCGTTGCCCCGCCGCCACAGCACCCGGCACTCCACGTCCGTGACCACCACGATCTGCTGGGCGGCGTCCGCCAGCGACACCAGCCGGTCGTTCAGCAGCGGCATCACCTCGCTCAGCGTGGAGGCGCGCCGCCGCTTCTCGATCTCGTCCACCCCGAGCAGCACGCTCTCGGTCGACTGCTCCGGATCGAGGCCGTTGCGCACCACGCGGTCCCAGGACGCCTCGATCTCGGCCCGCGGGGCGGCCGCCGGCCGGTCACCGGAGCCCACCGCCTCCCTGGCCCGGTGGACCGCCCGGGCGGCCCGGGCGGACTGCCAGGCGGACGGCCGCATCCTCCCGAAGGCGCTTGTCTCCACTTTCGATCCCCCCACACGTGCCAGGGCCTGTCCGATGCTCCACGGTTCCATCCTGCCGCCGCGCGCGGGGCCGGTACCGCACACCGCGCACATTGGTTGCAACCCTTTGCAACTCTGGCGCGAGGAGGCGGGACCGTACGAGAGTGGTGGAACACCGTGCGACGGGGCCCGCGCCCTGCCGCACGTGTGCGCAGCAAGGGGGGTGGTGCCGTGTCGGCGCAGCATCACCTCCCGTCGCTGTGCGCCGGTGCCGGACCACTCAGGGGCGGGCCCGCTCGACGACCGAGGCCAGGTCCAGACTGTGCGGCAGCGTCCCGAAGGCCGCACCCCCGTCCCCGCCCAGCCGCGAGGCGCAGAACGCGTCGGCCACCTCCGGCGGCGCCCACCGCACCAGCAGCGAACCCTGGAGCACCAGCGCCATCCGCTCGGTCAGCCGGCGGGCCCGCGCCTCGATCCCGTCCAGGTCCGCCAGTTCCGTCAGCACCCCCCTGATCGCCCCGTCCAGCCGGTGGTCGGCCCCGCGCGCCTGCCCGACCTCCCGCAGATACGCGTCCAGCGCCATCGGCTCGCGCCGCAGCGCCCGCAGCACGTCCAGCGCCTGGACGTTCCCCGAGCCCTCCCAGATCGAGTTGAGCGGCGCCTCGCGCAGCAGCCGGGGCATCCCCGACTCCTCGACGTAACCGTTGCCGCCCAGACACTCCAGCGCCTCGGCCACCAGCGGGGCGCACCGCTTGGTCACCCAGTACTTCGCCGCGGGCACCGCGATCCGCAGCAGGGCCCGCTCGGCCTCGGTGTCCGCGTCGTACGCCGCGGCCAGCCGCATCGCGAGCACCGTCGCCGCCTCCGACTCCACCGCCAGATCGGCCAGCACGTTGCGCATCAGCGGCTTGTCGACGAGCGGCCCGCCGGACACGGTGCGGTACGTGCAGTGGTGGACGGCCTGCGCCACCGCCTGCCGCATCAGACCCGCCGAACCCACCGCACAGTCCAGCCGGGTCGCCGCCACCATCCCGATGATGGTGTTCACCCCGCGCCCCTCCTCGCCGACCCGGCGCGCCCAGGTGCCGTCGAACTCGACCTCGGCCGAGGCGTTCGACCGGTTGCCCAGCTTGTCCTTGAGCCGCTGGATCGCGAAGGTGTTCCGGGTCCCGTCCGGCAGCACCCGGGGCAGCAGGAAGCAGGTCAGTCCGCCGGGCGCCTGCGCCAGCACCAGGAAGCCGTCGGACATCGGCGCCGAGCAGAACCACTTGTGACCGGTGAGCAGATACTCGCCCTCGGCCGCCAGCGGCTCGGCGCGCGTCGTGTTCGCCCGTACGTCCGTGCCGCCCTGCTTCTCCGTCATCCCCATCCCGAGCAGCGCCCCGGCCTTCACGGCGACGGGCCGCAGCTCCCGCTCGTACACCGTCGAGGCCAGCAGCGGCTCCCAGCCGGCCGCCAGCTCCGGGTCGGTGCGCAGCGCGGGCACCGCCGCGTGCGTCATCGACAGCGGACAGCCGTGCCCTGCCTCGGCCTGCGTCCACACGAGGAAGCCCGCCGCCCGCCGCACATGGCCGCCGGGCCGGGTCCAGGCACCGGTCAGACCCGCACCGACCGCGTGGCCGAGCAGCCGGTGCCAGGCCGGGTGGAACTCGACCTCGTCGACGCGGTGCCCGTAGCGGTCATGGGTGTGCAGCACCGGCGGATGCGCGTTCGCCAGCGCGCCCCACTCCTGCACCTGGGCGGAGCCTGCGGCCCGGCCCAGCTCACCGAGTTCACCCCGGACCCCGGCCAGCGACTCGGGCGCGATGTGACGCTTTACCGCCTCGGTGAGCGCCCGGTCGGAGCCGAAGACGTCGTAGCCGGTCAGCGGGGGCGGCTGGTTGGACACGGTGTGGGTGGTGGCTGCCATGCCGATACGGTAAGAGACGTGCAGGCAGCAAATGAAACACCCGAGCGGCCACCGGGCAGACTCCACCGGGCCCGAGTGCTCTACCGCAATGTCTCCAAGCGGCAGATGGCCTGGCAGCTGCTCAAGGACACCGTCGATTCGTGCATGGAGTACCGGATTCTCGGACTCGCCGCCGAGGCCGCGTTCTTCACCCTGCTGTCCCTGCCGCCTCTGCTGCTCGCACTGATCGGACTGCTCGGATACGTCGACGAGTGGACCAGCACCACCACCGTCGCCTCCATCGAGCGCAACATCCTCGACGCCGCGCGGACCGTGCTCAGCGAGCGCGGCGTCAACGACTTCGCCAAGCCGCTCCTGGCGGACGTCTCCACCGGCGCCCGCCCCGACGTCATCTCCATCGGCTTCGCGATCGCGCTCTGGTCGGGCTCCCGCGCGGTCAACGTCTTCATCGACACGATCACCGTGATGTACGGACTCGACGGCCATCGCGGCATCGTGAAGACCCGCCTGCTCTCCTTCCTGCTGTACGTCGTCGCGCTGCTGCTCGGCTCCGTGGTGCTGCCGCTGCTGGTCGTCGGCCCGGACCGGGTCATCGAGTTCGTCCCCTGGGGCACCGAACTGATGAGCGTCCTGTACTGGCCGCTGGTGATACTGCTGTCGATCGTGTTCCTGACGACGCTGTACCACGTGTCGGTGCCCGTCAGATCGCCATGGATCGAGGACGTGCCCGGGGCGCTGGTGGCGCTCGCGATGTGGGCGCTGGGCAGCTTCCTGCTGCGGATCTACCTCACCAGCACGGTCGAGGGGCCGACCATCTACGGCTCGCTGGCGGCCCCGATCGCCGTGCTGCTCTGGATCGGCATCTCCGCCTTCGCGGTGCTGGTGGGCGCCGCGGTGAACGCGGCCATCGACCGGGTGTGGCCCTCGCTGGCGACGGCCGCCGCCCGTGCGGCCAACGACCGGCTCCGGGCCGCCGAGGCGGCGGAACTCGTCGCCCGGACACAGGCGGAGACCCGGGGGAGCGACCGGCCGCAGGACGACTGGGACGACGACGAGGGCGACGAGGACGACGGCATGGCCGACATGCCGTACATGCCGTCCGAGTTCCCCGAGCGCTGGTCGCGGTTCCTCCCGCCGGACGACGTGAAGTCCCGGCTCCAGCCGAGCCGCGACAAGGAGCCGGAGAAGGACAGAGCCCCGGAGCGGGGCGCGGAGCCGGGCGAGCCGGAACAGGACGGGCGCGGCGGTGTCTCCGGCGGCTGACGGCCCCGGCGCGGCCGCGGGCGGGCAACGGTACCGGGAGCGGGCGTCGCGGTTCGACGGCGCGACGGCCTGGACGCTGGACCTGTCCGCGGGACCGGCCGGTCCGGTGCTGCCCGACGGCTGCATGGACCTGCTCTGGATCGGCGGACGCCTGCTCGTCGCGGGCCCCGACACCCGTGCCATGAACCCGGACGCCCCGGCCACCGGGCGGGTCGCCGGTCTCCGCTTCGCCCCCGGCACCGCCCCCGCCCTCCTCGGCGTACCGGCGCACGAACTGCGCGACCGCCGGGTCGACCTGGCGGACCTGTGGCCCCCGGAACGGGTACGCGTCCTCACCGAGCGGGTCGCCGGGGCCCCCGAACCGGTCGCCGCGCTGGAGGCCCTCGCGCTGCGCCGGGCCGCCCGCACCGAGGCCCCGGACCCCCTGATGCGGCACGTCGCGGAGCGGCTCGGCGCCGGGCGGTCCGTCGCGGAGACCGCGCGGCGGGCCGGGCTCGGCGCCCGCCAGCTGCACCGCCGCTCGCTCACCGCCTTCGGCTACGGGCCCAAGACCCTGGCCCGGGTGCTGCGGCTCCAGCGGGCGCTGGCCCTGGCCCGGTCGGGTGTGCCGTACGCCGAGGCGGCGGCCCGGGCCGGGTGCGCCGACCAGGCACACCTCGCCCGGGAGATGCGGGCCCTGGCCGGGACCACCCTGACCGCCCACCTGACTTCGGGTTAGGCCGCCGAGAGCCGGGACGTACCGGGGCTCAGCCGTTCGCGGCGAACAGCGACACCGCGCAGCCGTCCGGGTCGAGGACCGTCGCGTACCGCTGCCCCCACACCGCGTCCCACGGCTTCAGGTGCCCCCGGTACCCCGCGCCCGTCAGGTCGTCGTACACCGCGTCCACCTCCGCCGGGCTGTCGCACAGGAAGGCCAGCGAGAGGCGGTCGCCACCGGCCGGCGGGGTCCACCCGGGGTCGAACGAGCGGAGCACGTCCTCGGTGTCCCAGAGCAGCCGCTGCCCGCCCGGGAGCGCCACCTCGACATGGGGTGCGGATTCCGCTCCGGCGGGGATGTCGAGGCCGAGCCGGCGGTAGAAGGCGAGCGATGCGGCAAGATCCGCGGTGACGATGCCGATCGCGTCCATGCGTGGAGTCATGCCCCCGACCGTAGGCCCGGCCCGGGCCCCGGGTCTTGTACGAAACGGACGTCCGCCGGATCGCGTGGTCCGCCCGGATCAGCAGTCCGCGGGCGAGGTGCCCGGGTCCGTCAGGGCGAGGCCGAGCTGGGCGCGCTCGGTGACCCAGCGGCTCGGGCGGTGGCGCGGGTCGCCCGTCGTACGGTGCAGCGCCCGGTGCAGTTCCAGCATCCGCTCCGCGCCGATCCGCTCCCCCCAGGCCAGCGGGCCGTACGGGTAGCCGAGCCCGATGGTGACCGCCGGATCGATGTCGCCCGGGGCGGCCACGGAGCGCTCCGCGATCCCCGCCGCGACCGACACGATCGAGGCGAGCAGCCGCTGCGCCACCGTGCCCGCCGTGTCCCGCACCACCGACACCGCCCAGGGCTCCTCGCCCGCCGCCGCCCGCGCCAGTACCGCCCGGGCGTCGCGCGCCGCGGCCGGGTCCGCCGCCGGGGTCACCGCCAGCACCCGGCGCCGCACGGCCGCGGGCAGCGGGTCCACCCCGAAGGTGCGCCCCGGGGGCAGCCCGCCCGAGGCCACCGCCGAGGCCACCGAGGTTCCCCAGACCGGCACCAGCACCACCGCACCGCTCGACGGCCCGTCACCGGTCTCCACAGCGGCACCCGAGGCGGTCAGCGCCGCCCGCAGCGCCGCCGCGTCCCGGCCCCGCCCCTCGGGCGCGTGCACGAACACCGGGCGGTCCGGGTCGCCGGTGACCGGCGGCTCCGGCGCGAGGGCCGGGGCCTCGGGGCCGTACGCGTACCAGCCGCGCCCGGTCTTGCGGCCGTGCAGTCCGGCCGTCACCCGGTTCGGGGTGAGGTAGGAGGGGCGGAGCCGGTCCGCGTGACGGAAGCCCTGCCAGATCGAGTCGATCACCGCGGCCGTCACGTCCAGCCCGGTGAGGTCCATCAGCTCGAAGGGGCCCATCCGCAGCCCCAGCACGTCACGGGCGATCCGGTCGATGTCCGCCGGTTCGCCGACCGTCTCCTCCAGCAGCGCCAGCGCCTCGGTCACCAGCCCGCGTCCGGCGTGGTTGATCAGGAAGCCGGGGGTGTCGGCGACGGTGACCGCGCGGTGGCCGCAGCCCTCGACGAAGGCGGTGAGCGCGGGCGGGATCTCCGGACGGGTGGCCGCGCCGGGCACGACCTCGACGATCTTCATCAGCGGTACCGGGTTGAAGAAGTGCAGCCCCGCCAGGCGCGTCGGGTCCTTCAGCGCCGAGGCGATCCCGGTGACCGAGAGGGAGGAGGTGTTGGTCGCGAAGACCGTCGTTTCCGGCAGTGCCCGCTCCAGTCTGCCGAAGACCTCCGTCTTGGTGGAGAGGTCCTCGCGCACGGCCTCGACGACCAGCTCGACCCCGGGGCCCGCGGCCCACGGGTCATCGAGCGGAATCAGTCGTTCCAGGGTGGCGTCCCGGTCCGCGCCCGACATCCGGCCCTTCTCCACCGCCCGTTCCAGCATGGACCGTACGAAGTCCACGGCGGCCGTCACGGCCTCCGCGCGCACGTCGCACAGCTCGACGGTGTGTCCGGCGGTCGCCGCCCACTGGGCGATGCCGCGGCCCATGGCCCCGGCGCCGACGATCCTGATACGCATGGCGGTTGCGGTCCTCTCGGGGTGTCACATGTGATCGGTCTCAGCGAAGATAGACGTGAAGCGGGCCCATGTC
>NZ_JBHJQP010000074.1:0-34617 GCF_042262625.1 Streptomyces sp. NPDC056347
GCACCCCCTGTGCGGCGCCGGACGCGCTCAACAGGAGGCCCGGGGGCTCTTCGGCTCCGGCGGGCCGGCAGAAGGTTCATCGAATCCGGGGAGGACACACCATGGGCGTCACGCTCGCCAAGGGAGGCAACGTCTCCCTCTCCAAGGCCGCACCCAACCTCACCCAGGTGCTGGTCGGGCTCGGCTGGGACGCACGATCCACCACCGGCGCCGACTTCGACCTCGACGCCAGCGCGCTGCTGTGCCAGTCGGGCCGGGTCCTCGGCGACGAATGGTTCGTGTTCTACAACAACCTCACCAGCCCCGACGGCTCCGTCGAGCACACCGGTGACAACCTCACCGGTGAGGGCGAGGGCGACGACGAGTCGGTCATCGTCCACCTCGACCAGGTCCCGGCCCACTGCGACAAGATCATTTTCCCGGTCTCCATTCACGAGGCCGACAGCCGGGGGCAGACCTTCGGCCAGGTGAGCAATGCCTTCATTCGCGTGGTCAACCAGGCGGACGGCCAGGAACTCGCGCGCTACGACCTCACCGAGGACGCTTCGACGGAAACGGCGATGATCTTCGGCGAGCTCTACCGGTACAACGGCGAGTGGAAGTTCCGTGCGGTGGGACAGGGGTACGCGTCCGGTCTTCGCGGTATCGCTCTAGACTTCGGGGTCAACGTTTCGTAAAGCCGCGTACGGCGCGGGGGAGACCCGTTACATACACGATGGGGTAGCCAGTGCTTCTCAAAACCTTTGGCTGGTCGTTCGCGGTTACCGCGCTCGGCCTTGCCGCAGCTGTGATCTACGGGGGGTGGCAGGCCTTCGGGGTGGTGGCGATCCTTTCCGTCCTGGAGATCTCGCTGTCCTTCGACAACGCGGTGGTCAACGCCGGAATCCTGAAGAAGATGAATGCCTTCTGGCAGAAGATCTTCCTCACGGTCGGTGTGCTCATCGCGGTCTTCGGAATGCGGCTGGTCTTCCCCGTCGTGATCGTGGCCATCACAGCCAAGATCGGTCCGATCGAGGCGGTCGACCTTTCCTTCAGCCAGCCCGAGCGCTATCAGGAACTCGTCACCGACGCCCACCCGGCGATCGCCGCGTTCGGTGGCATGTTCCTTCTGATGATCTTCCTCGACTTCATTTTCGAGGACCGTGACATCCAGTGGCTGCGCTGGATCGAGCGCCCGCTCGCCAAGCTCGGCAAGGTCGACATGCTGTCGGTCTGCATCGCGCTGATCGTGCTGCTGGTCGCGGCGCTGACCGTCGCGGGCAACGCCCACCAGCACGGCGGCGGCCACGCGGACAAGACGGAGACGGTCCTGCTCGCCGGCGTCGCCGGTCTGATCACATACCTCATCGTCGGCGGTCTTTCCGGCTTCTTCGAGAACCGCCTGGAGGAGGAGGAAGAGCGCGAGCACGAGGCCGAGGAAGAGGCCAAGCAGAGCGGCAAGAAGGTTTCTTCCGTTGCCCTCGCGGGCAAGGCCGCGTTCTTCATGTTCCTCTACCTGGAGGTGCTCGACGCGTCCTTCTCGTTCGACGGTGTCATCGGCGCCTTCGCCGTCACCAACGAGATCGTGCTGATGGCCCTCGGCCTCGGCATCGGTGCCATGTACGTCCGTTCGCTCACGGTCTACCTGGTCCGCCAGGGCACCCTCGACGACTACGTCTACCTGGAGCACGGTGCCCACTACGCCATCGGCGCGCTGGCCGTGCTCCTGCTCGTCACCATCCAGTACCAGATCAACGAGCTCATCACCGGCCTGACCGGCGTCGTGCTGATCGCCTGGTCCTTCTGGTCCTCGGTCCGGCGCAACAAGGCGCTGGCGGCCGAGGGCGGCGAGGACGGCGCCGGTTCCAAGGCGGAAGTCCCGTCCGGGGTGTGACCCGGTAGGGATTGAGGAACGCTCTTCTGCGGGGCGGTTCGTGAGGCAAGGGTTCTCCGGAGACATCCGGCCCCCGGTCCCGCGGCCGCCCCGCGGTGATGCGGGCGTTGCCGGGCCGGGTCCGGTCGGCTACGGGTCCGGGCACTTTTCTACACATGGGGGTTGGGGATGGCGTTCTGGGACGACCTGTGGCCACGGCGGCAGGCGCAGTTCGAGTCGGGCAGCGCGGCGACGAGCTCCATCGTGCTGTCCCGGCGGCACTCCACGGTCTCGCTCGGCAAGCAGGGCGCGCTGACCGGCAATCTGCGGGTCAACCTGTCCTGGCAGATGCGTACCTCGGACCTCATGGGCCGGTCGCGGCAGAGCGGCCGGCTGCTGCGGCCGATGGAGTTCTTCAAGCCCGATGTGGTCCAGGCCCACACCCAGGGCATGGTCAACGTGGACCTGGACCTGGGCTGCATGTACGAGCTGAAGGACGGCACCAGGGGGGTCGTCCAGCCGCTCGGCAACCTCCTGGGCGACCTGAATGGTCCGCCGTACATCCGGCTCAGCGGGGACGACCGCTTCGGCGCGCCCTCGGGTGAGACCGTCTACGTCAATCTCGACCAGCGCGACCAGATCAAACGGCTGCTCTTCTTCGTCTACATCTACGACCAGACACCGGCCTTCGACCGGACGCACGCCAAGGTGACGCTCTACCCGGGCAACGGGCCCCGCATCGAGATAGATCTCGACGAGGACGCCCCGGAGGCCCGTTCCTGCGCCGTGTTCACGGTGGAGAACGTCAAGGACGACCTGGTCGTGCGGCGCGAGGTGAAGTTCGTGTACGGGTTCCAGTCGGAGCTGGACCGGATGTACGGCTACGGCATGCAGTGGGGCCGGGGCTACAAAACACGGACCTGAAGCGTGCCCGGACGCGGGGTCGCCGTGCCCGGAGCCGCCGCCGTCCTCAGGACCGCGCGAACTGCGGACCCATCGGGGGCAGGGCGAAGTTCGGGTCCGGGGCGGGCGCCGCGGCCGCCGCCGGCTGCGGGTAGCCGTAGGCCGGCCGGGCGGTGGCGGGCTGGGGGTAGCCGTACGCGGGCTGGGCGGCGGCGGGCTGCGGATAGCCGTACGCGGGCTGCTGGTGCTGGACCGTGACCTGTGCGTCGGGCCCCGCGGCCGGGGGGAAGTCCGGCGCGGGCGGTACGGCGGGGAAGGCGGGTGCGGGCACGGCCTGTGCCTGTACCTGTGCCTGTGCCTGCGCCGGGTCGGAGTCGGGGGCGGTCTCGTCGACCGAGATGCCGAAATCGGTCGCCAGGCCGACCAGCCCGGTCGGGTAGCCCTGCGCCACCGCGCGGAATTTCCAGCCATCGCCGCGCCGGTAGAGCTCGCCGCAGATGATGGCCGTCTCCTCGCCGGTCTCCGGCCGTACGTCGAAGACCGCGAGCGGATCCGCGCCGGGCGCCGTCGCGTCGTAGAGCAGGATGCGAAGATCGCGGACCCGGGCGAAGGTGTCGCCGTCCGAGGAGGCGGCGACGACCACCTGCTCGACCGAGGGGTCGAGCCCGCCCAGATCGGCCTCGATGGTGTCCGTGAGTCCCTCGGGCACGCTCCGCTTCGGCAGGTGCCGTACCAGGCCGCAGGGGTGGCGGGGCTGGTTGTAGAAGACGAAGTCCTCGTCCGAGCGCACGCGGCCGCCGGCTCCCAGCAGCAGGGCCGAGACGTCCACGTCCGGCACCCCGGTACCCGGGGTCCAGCGCAGCACGGCCCGTACGGCCAGGGTGTCCAGAGGGACGTTCGAGCCTTTCACCATCGCGTGCGTCATGCCCGTCATCCTGCCTGCTGGCGGCCCGCGCGGACAACGCGGGGGTGGCACCGAGTCTCCCGGCGATCTTCCGGAGGCGCCTGTTCCGGCACGCGTCGGCCCATCGGGAAATGGTCGAGTTACCCGCAGTTCACGCACATGGGGAACTCTTGACACTCGCCTATACGTACTATTACCGGCCATCCATTCTTCGGTCGATCCGGCAGTTCGGGGGAGTTACATGCGTCATTTCGGGCATATCGCGCCCGTGGTGAGGGAGCGGTTGTTCTTCCAGGAGCCGTGTGCGTTCGGTCCGGACTCACCGGCCCAGGTCCTCTCGGCCGCCCTGGGGGCGACCCTGTACAGCCCCGCCACCCGGCCGAGACTCGCCGACGACATCGTCAAGCAGGCCGGTCGCGGCGTCGTCTCGATGGTGCTCTGCCTGGAGGATTCGATCGACGACTCCGAGGTCGCCGGCGCCGAGGAGAATCTGGTCAGGCAGTTCGCCGACCTCGACGCCCGCGGCGGCGAGGTGCCGCTGCTCTTCATCCGGGTCCGGGAGCCGGGCCAGATCGGTGACCTGGTGCACCGGCTCGGCACCACCGTCCGAATGTTGTCCGGTTTTGTGCTTCCGAAGTTCACCGAAGGGCGTGGCGTTCCCTTCATGGAGGCGCTCGCCGAGGCCGAGAAGGCCAGCGGACGTCGTCTCTTCGCGATGCCCGTGCTCGAATCGCCCGAGCTGCTCCACCTGGAGACCCGGAGGGAGACGCTCCGCGGCATAGCCCGCACCGTCGACACGTACCGCGACCGGGTGCTCGCGCTCCGGCTCGGTGTCACCGACTTCTGCTCGGCGTACGGACTGCGCAGGGCGCCCGACATGACCGCGTACGACGTACAGCTCGTCGGCGGAGTGATCGCCGACGTGGTCAATGTGCTGGGCCGGGCGGACGGCAGCGGATTCACCATCACCGGACCGGTCTGGGAGTACTTCCGCCTCCAGGAACGCATGTTCAAGCCTCAGCTCCGCCAGAGCCCCTTCCTGGAGGGCCGGGCCGAGGAGCTGCGCACGACGCTGATCGAGCACGACCTGGACGGCCTGCTGCGCGAGATCGGGCTGGACCGGGCCAACGGCCTGCTCGGCAAGACCTGCATCCACCCCTCGCACGTCGCACCCGTGCACGCCCTGTCCGTGGTCAGCCACGAGGAGTTCAGTGACGCCGAGGACATCCTGCGCCCGGAGCGCGGCGGCGGCGGCGTCATGCGCTCCGCGTACACGAACAAGATGAACGAGGTGAAGCCGCACCGCGCCTGGGCCGAGCGGACCCTGCTGCGGGCCGAGGTCTTCGGCGTGGCCGGACCGGACATCGGCTTCGTGGACCTGCTCTCCGCGAGCGTCGCCGAGTGAGCACGCAGCGGGCGGCCGGTACGCCGGAGCGGACGGCGGGGGAACAGGGAGCGGGCAACGGGAAAGGTGCGGCGGACGTGGTGTGGTCGGGCAGCTGGGTGACGGAACGACTGGGCGTGGAGCTCGTCGGTGACGGACGGCCCGAAGGCGACGGGGAGCTGCGCGGACTGCTGGGCCTCGCCCTGCGCCGCAACCCCAGGCGCGCCCACCTGCTGGTGTCGAACGTGCTCGGCAAGCACGTCCCGCAGAAGCCCTCCGTGGTCTACGGCACCGGATTCGAGCTGGGCCGCCGGGTCCGCGCACTTCTCGGCACGGCCGAGGCGGGCCGGGCCGTCGTGCTCGGCTACGCGGAGACCGCCACCGCCCTCGGCCACGCGGTCGCCGACGGGCTGGGCGTGGCCCCGTACCTCCACTCCACCCGCCGCCCGGTGGCGGGCGTGGCCCCGGCGGGCGGCTTCGAGGAGTCCCACTCCCACGCCACCTCGCATCTGCTGCTCCCGGAGGACCCGCGGCTGCTGACGGGCGGCCGCGGCACGGCGGACGGGCGGGACGCCGCCAGTGCCCCGCTGGTCCTGGTCGACGACGAGTTCTCCACCGGCAACACCGTCCTCAACACCATCCGTGACCTGCACGAACGCTACCCGCGCGACCGCTACGTCATCGTCGCCCTGATGGACATGCGCTCCCCGGCCGACCGGGACAGGCTGACCGATTTCGCCGAGGAGATCGGCGCCGGGGTCGACCTGGTGGCGTACGGCTCGGGCACGGTCACCCTCCCCGAGGGCGTCCTGGAGAAGGGCCAGGCCCTGGTCGACGCGCACGAGCGGGCCCACGGGCAGACGCCCGGGGACCCGGCCGCGTACACGGCGTCCCGCTGCACCCGGGTGGACCTCCGGTGGCCCGCCGGGGTGCCCGACGGTGGACGGCACGGCTTCACCCCCGGCCACCGGGCGGCCCTGGAGGACGCCCTGCCCGCCATGGCCGCCCGCATTGCCGCACAGCTGGGCGACGCCCGGCGCGTCCTGGTCCTCGGCTTCGAGGAGCTGATGTACGCCCCGCTGCGCCTGGGCACGGCCCTGGAACAGCTCACCGACGCCGAGGTGCGCTACTCCACCACCACGCGCTCCCCCGTCCTCGCCGTGGACGACCCGGGCTACGCGATACGGACCCGGCTGGTCTTCCCGGCCCACGACGACCCGGACGACGGGCCCGGGGACCGGTACGCGTACAACGTCGCGGGCGCCGGTTTCGACGCCGTGCTGCTCGCCGTCGACTCCGTCGCCGACACCCCCGAACTCCACGCGCCCGGCGGCCTGCTGGCGCAGCTCGCCGGGCACACCGAACACGTACTGCTCGCGGTCGTCCCCTCGTACGTCCCGGGCCCCCGCACGCACCTCCCCGAACGGCAGGAAACCCCCATGCTGCCCGAGCCCCTCCGCGGCCCCGCCTTCTCCTCGTACGCGCCGGAGGAGGTCGGCTGGCTGCTCCAGGACCTCTCGGACACCGAGCTGGAGGCGCCCACCGAGGAGCGCGAGGAGGCGATACAGAGCGGCGGCGCGCACTACGCCGAATCGCTGCCCGTCGAGTACCAGCCCTCCGCCGCGTACCAGGAACTGTTCCGGTCGGCGCTGGAGCTGTCCGCCGCCAGGATCGCCCGCGCCGTCGGCACCGTCACCGAGACGGTCCTCGCCGAGCGCGGCCCCCGGCCGGTCCTGGTCTCGCTCGCCCGGGCCGGTACGCCCGTCGGCGTACTGATGCGCCGCTGGGCCCGGCGGAGGCACGGCATCGAGCTGCCCCACTACGCCGTCTCCATCGTGCGCGGCCGCGGTATCGACGCCAACGCCCTGCGCTGGCTGGCCGCCCACCACGACCCGGCGGACGTCGTCTTCGTGGACGGCTGGACCGGAAAGGGCGCGATCACCCGTGAACTCTCCGCCGCGCTCGGCGAGTTCGAGGGATTCGACCCGGAGATCGCGGTGCTGGCCGACCCCGGCGGCTGCGTCCGCACCTACGGCACCCGGGAGGACTTCCTCATCCCGTCCGCCTGCCTCAACTCCACCGTCTCCGGCCTGATCTCGCGGACCGTGCTCCGCGCCGACCTGGTCGGCCCCGAGGACTTCCACGGCGCGAAGTTCTACCGGGAGCTGGCGGACGCCGATGTGTCCGGCCTCTTCCTCGACACCGTCGCCGCCCACTTCGACGCGGTCGCCGACGCGGTGGACGCCGAGGTCAAGGACCTGCTCGCGGCCGACCGGGCACCCACCTGGGAGGGCTGGGCCGCCGTGGAGCGGATCAGCGAGGAGTACGGCATCCACGACGTGAACCTGGTCAAGCCGGGCGTCGGCGAGACCACCCGGGTGCTGCTGCGCCGCGTCCCCTGGAAGATCCTCACCAGGCGCGGCGCGGGCGCGGACCTCGAACACATCCGCATGCTGGCCGACCAGCGGGGCGTACCGGTGGAGGAGGTCGACGACCTCCCGTACAGCTGCGTCGGCCTGATCCACCCGAAGTACACCCGGGGTGCGACCGGCGCGGACGGCCGGGCGGTGGACACGAAGTGACCGCCCCCGAGGCACCCGCCGCCCAGGCTCCCGCTTCCGCTCCCGCCCCTCGGGCCGCCGGTGCCGACGCCCCCGTGACCCTGGTCGCCAGCGACCTCGACCGCACCCTGATCTACTCCACCGCGGCGCTCCGGCTCAGCGGGCCGGACGCCGAGGCCCCCCGGCTGCTCTGCGTGGAGGTGTACGACCGCAAGCCGCTCTCGTACCTGACGGAGGAGGCCGCGACGCTCCTCGCCGAGCTGGCCCGCACCGCCGTCTTCGTCCCCACGACCACCCGCACCCGCGAGCAGTACGGGCGCATCCGGCTGCCCGGCCCCGCCCCGCGGTTCGCGATCTGCGCCAACGGGGGACACCTGCTGGTGGACGGCGAGTCCGACGCCGACTGGCAGCGGCGGGTTACCCGCGCGATCGCCGAGGAGTGCGCCCCGCTCGCGGAGGTCCGCGCCCATCTGCTGGCCACGGCCGACCCCGCCTGGCTGCTCAAGGAACGGGTCGCCGAGGACCTCTTCGCCTACCTCGTGGTGGACCGCCCGCTGCTGCCCGGGGGCTGGGCCGAGGAGCTGGGCGCCTGGGCGCGCGACCGGGGCTGGACGGTCTCCCTGCAGGGCCGCAAGATCTACGCCGTACCCGGCCCGCTCACCAAGAGCGCCGCCATGGAGGAGGTCGCCCGGCGCACCGGCGCCACGCTCACCCTCGCCGCGGGCGACAGCCTCCTCGACGCCGATCTGCTGCTCGCCGCCGACCGCGCCTGGCGCCCGGCCCACGGCGAACTGGCCGACGCGGGCTGGAGCGCCCCGCACGCCGAGGTGACGGCCGCGCAGGGCGTCGCGGCGGGCGAGGAGATCCTCCGGTCCTTCCTGCGGACGGCACGCGCGAGAATGTCTTCCTGACCACGATCCCGGCGCGGGGGACGAGAGGATCGGCCCCGTACCGGAGGCCACCGGGCCGACCGCTCGACGCACCAGGAGCAACAGCATGACCAAGGGCAACGAAACGAAGATCACGGACGAGCTGTACGCGTACATGCTGGCGCACAACCCGCCGCTCGACGCGGTCCAGCGCGAGCTGGTGGAGACCACGTACGCGCGGCTGCCCGAGCACGCCGGGATGCAGTCGGCCGAGGAACAGGGCCCGTTGCTGGCCTTCCTCGTCCGGCTGACCGGCGCCCGGCACATCGTGGAGGTCGGGACGTTCACCGGGTTCTCCACGCTGTCGATGGCGCAGGCGCTGCCCGCCGACGGCCGGCTGATCGCCTGCGACGTCTCGCAGGAGTGGACCGCCTACGGCCGCGAGGCGTGGGAGAAGGCGGGCGTCGCGGACCGGATCGACCTGCGCATCGCCCCCGCGCTCGACACCCTGCGGGCGATGCCGGACGAGCCGCACATCGACCTCGCCTACCTGGACGCGGACAAGGGCAACTACGTCCCGTACTGGGAGGAGCTGGTCCCCCGGATGCGGCAGGGCGGCCTGATCGTCTCGGACAACGTGCTGTTCCACGGCCGGGTGACCGACCCGGAGGCGACCGGACCGGCGGCGGCGATCAAGGAGTTCAATGACCACGTGGCCGCCGATCCGCGGATGGACAGCGTGCTGCTCACCGTCTCCGACGGGCTGACGCTCTCCCGCAAGCGGTAGCGCCTGCGAAACCGCCCGCGAAAACGGCTGTGACTGTGGCTGTGGCTGTGGCTGCGGTTGCGGTTGCGTCTGCGTTGCGGTTGCGCGGTGGCGCCGGTGGGTTCAGCCGCAGCAGCCGCCTCCGCAGCAGCCCCCGCCGCCCCCGCCCGCCGGGGCGGCCGGCGCGGACTTGGCGGACGAGCCGCCGACAGCCACGGTGGAGAGCAGCTTCACGGTGTCGGTGTGCCCGGCAGGACAGGAGGCCGGGTCGGAGGACTGGGCCATCGGGCGGCTCAGTTCGAACGTGTCCCCGCAGGAGCGGCAGCGGAATTCGTATCGAGGCATGCCCTCAGACTAGAGCCTTGGCTCAGGGCGCACGGCGGACGTCCGGCATCGGCGGCCGGGCCTCTCGCCGGCGGAGCCGCAGCTCCCGTTCGGCCTCCTCGGGATGGCGGGCCCGCCAGTACGGATTGTCGTGCGGAAGGCCGCCGCTGACCCGCCCGTACATTCCGAAGACCATCAGCATCAGCCCGACCACGAAGCTGAACAGCACGTTCTGGAGATGGAAGGCCAGGAAGTTGTACGGGGTCCCCAGCAGCGCGAGATTCACGAAGCCGCTGAGGAGGAAGGCGATGCCCAGGACCATGTTGAGCGTCGAGGCGAGATTGCCGCCGACCACCATCCCGGCGAACAGCAGCAGACCGACGCAGACGGACAGGACGCTCAGCGCGCCGTTGGTGTTGAGCCCCGCGACGGTGGCCCCGCCGGTGCTGAAGAAACCGATCCGGTTCATCAGGCCCAGGACCCCGAACGCCAGCAGCACCAGCCCCATCAGCCCCGCCCCGACCCGGTAGACGCGGTTGAGCCGGTGATCGACCGGCAGATGCCGGTCGAGCCGAGCCGCCCCGTGACGGTGGCGGTGACGGCGGCGGATGTGCGGTCCCTCGGCGTACCTCGGTAGGTGGGTGGCCATGGCGCCGGCCTCCTTCGCCCGTACCCCCAGCATCCGCCCGCGCCCGTGCCCCCGCACACGCAGGGGCGGCCCTCAGCCCCGGCCCGCCCCGCGCTCCTCGCGGATCTCGGAGACCACCCGCGCGGCCGTCTGCCGCACCGCTTCGGTCTCGGTCAGGAAGTGCCAGTAGTCGGGGTGCCGCCCGTCGAGCGCGGCGACGGCGCGGTCCAGCCGGGCCACCGCGTCGTCCAGCGGGCGGGCGTGCCGCGGATCGGGCGTACTGCGGCCCTCCATGGCCAGCCGCTGGGCGTCCCGGACCGCGAACCGGGTCCGCTGGATCTCCTGCTGCGGGTCCTTGGCCACCGCGTCCAGCCGGTGCAACCGGTCACCGGCCGCCGAAACCGCCTCGTCCGTGGTGTTCAGCAGGGCGCGGACCGTGCTCAGCCGGGACGTCGCGTCCGCCCACCGCTGCTCGTCCCGCGCCTCGGCGGCCTCCTTCAGCTTCTCCTCGGCCCGCCGCACATTGACCGCCGCCTGCTCCGGAACGGACTGGAGGTCCTGCCAGCACGCGGCCGAGAAACGCCGCCGCAGCTCGCTCAGCACCGGCTCCACCGAGCCCGCCCGGGTCGTCAGGGCCTCGGCGCGCGTACGCAGCGACACCAGGCGGTGGTCCGTCTCGGCGGCCCGCTCGGGCAGCTTCTCCGCCTCGGCCCGCACCGCCTCGGCGTCCCGCAGTACCCGGTCGGCCCGCTGGAGGGTCTCCTGGACACCGTGCCGTCCGGCGCCCTCGTTGAGCTTGGTCAGCTCGGGGGCGAGGGCCGCCAGCCGGGCGGCGAGATCGTCCGCCCGCAGCCCCGAGGCGCGCGTCGCGTCGAGCGCGTTGCTCGCGCCGAGCAGGGCCTGCCGGGCCCGCTCCACGGCGGGCGCGAGCCGGGCGAGCTGCGTCTCCGCACTGCCCAGCAGCGGCCCGAGCCCCTGCGCGAACCGGTCCAGCTCGGCCTTGACCCGGATCAGCTCGTCCTTGGCCCCGGTCAGCTCGGCCCGCGCGCGGGCGGCGACCGAGGACTCCAGGTCGTCCCGGTCCAGATCGTGTGCGTCGACCGCGGTGATGTACGTGTGGCTGGCCTCGTCGATCCGCCGCCCCAGGGCGGCGAAGTCGTCCACGGCCCTGCGCGCGGCGGGCGAGCTGTCCACCGCGGTGATCGTCTCGATCGAGATCCGCAGGTCGCGCTGGGCGGTGTCCAGCTCGTAGAAGGCCGAGGCGGCGGCATCCTTGGCGGCCTGCGCCTCGGCACGCTGGCTCTCCCCGCGCCCGCCGAACCAGCGTCTCGTACCACCACCGGCGAAGGCGGCGGGCAGCGCGGCGGCCAGCAGCGGCACCGGCAACAGCACCAACGCGAGGACATCGCCGACGGCGGAGCCTCCACCCGCTCTCGCCCGCGGCCGCGCGTCTGTCGCCGTCACATCCCTCTCCCGTGCTGCTCAGCCCTGCCCGGTACATTCTCCCACCAGGTAAGGACGAACACACGGGCCGGTTAGTTCGCGCTTCGGACCGTGACTTGGCCGTTGTCGCTGCGGGCCTTCACCACATGGCCACTGGCCTCGCCCGCCCCGGCCCGCGGCACGTCCACCGCGGTGTGCCCGTTGGGGGCGACGGCTTCCACCGCGTACGTCGCGGAACCGGCCGGCAGGTCGATGGTGGTCGAGCCGTTGTCGCTCACGGTCTCCACCCGGTCCGGAGCGGACGTGAACCGCAGCCGGATCCTGCCGTTGTCGGCCTGCGCCGACACGGAGCGGGCCGACACGCCCTCGGCGAGGATGCTGCCGTTGTCGCTGGTCAGGTCGAGCGGCCCGGTGGAGTCGCGGACGGACAGCCTGCCGTTGTCGGCGCGGAGCGTGAGCGGGGTACGGAAGCCGGTCGCGGTGACCTTCCCGTTGTCCCCGTCGACGACCACCGCCACCCCGCGCGGCACCTTCACCCGGTACTCCGCGGCGCAGTCGCTGATCAGGGCGTCGCACTTCACCCGGAGCGACAGGGTGTCGTCCTTCATCTCCCAGCGCGGCTCGGGCCCGTTCCCGAACATCACCCAGCCGTCGGTCCGACGTGTCACCTCCACCTTGCGCACATCGGCCGGTACGAGCTCCAGCGACGACGCCTTGGCGTCGATGGTCAGCGTCTTCCCGCTCAACGCGAACGACTTGTGCTCGGCCGGCGCCTGGCTGACATCCGTACTCCCGCACCCGGCCAGCGCCAGAACCATGAGTACGGCGCCACCGGACGCGACGAGAGTACGGGTGCGGGCTACCACGATGATCTTCCCCCAGGCTCGGACGACGCACGCCTCCGACGGCGCGCACCTCACCGTACGAGCACTCCCACCCCACCGGAATCAGGCGGACCACCGTACGGGGGTGGGGATATCCCCCGCACCCCGTGCCCTGTGCCCCGCGTCCCGTGCTCCTTTGCGTTCCGCACCCCGGAGCCCGATACCGTTTGTGACCAGGGCCCGCAGTCCATGTACGCTGTTGCTTCATCCACGGGTGCGTAGCTCAGGGGTAGAGCGCTGCTCTTACAAAGCAGATGTCGGCGGTTCGAAACCGTCCGCGCCCACCAGTAGGAAGCACGACAAAGGCCCAGGTCACCGGTACCGAACCGGGAGCCTGGGCCTTGTTCGTTCCTCAGCCGCGAAGGCGGGGGAGAGGAATCGTGCCGGATGCGTCGCCAGGCGCTGGAGGTCGGACCTTCCTGATCTGCTCGTCGACATGGGCGGCGATCGCGTGGGCACGCCCGTTCACCAGGTGCTGATAGATCAGCGTGGCACGCACCGAGGAGTGGCCCATCCGCTGCATCAGCTCCCGATCACGGCAATCCGATCGCGAAGGCCGTACAGCAGCGCAGTGCAGCAGCCAAGGCAACCACCTCCGCCCGCCACCAGATCTCCGAGGTCGCGTGGCGGCCGGTATGGCCGTCGCTGACCGATCCGGCGAGAGCTGCGAATCAGAGCGTCGCCCCTCCCCGCCTCGTTTCTCGTCGTGCCTGACACAATCACCGGCACAACGACGGCGAGGTGGGGGATGCTCGGTGGGTAGCCAGTTGCGTGTCGGTGAAGTGTTGCGGTCGTCGCGGAACAGGGACCCGTCCATCGAGGTCATGGACGGCCACCCGAACATCCACCACCTCACGGCTTCAGAGATCCTCGCTCCGATACAGCTGAGCAAGGGCATCAATCCGATGGCTGAGGTCAAGATTGCACGCGTTGCACGGCGACCGGCGGTTCTCATACGTTCGAGTCCGTGGAAGGCCGGCTCCGTCGAGACACCCTGGCACGACGAGTTCGACCTGGCGAACGGGCGTGTTACCTACTTTGGAGATCAACGCGTCGATCACACGGTTCCTGTGGGCGAGACGCCGGGCAACAAGGTGTTGCGAAAGGCATGGACAAGCCACCGGGCGATGACTGCGCATGAGCGGGCATTGGCTGCGCCACTGCTGGTCTTCGCAACGGTCACGCGCAACAAGACTCCCAAGGGATACGTAAAGTTCTGCGGCTTGGCGGTCATCGAGGGCGTTGAAGAGATCGAGCAGAACGACAAGGGGCGGACGTTCCTCAACTTCCGCTACGAATTGGCCCTTCTCGACCTGAGTGCAGAAAATGACCTGCTGAACTGGGCCTGGATCGCAGCACGCGGCGATCAGAGGCTTTCGACGGCTGAGGCACTGGAACACGCGCCGCGCTCTTGGCGTCGTTGGGTGGAAGGTGGTCATGCCGTCTTGCCGGAGGTTCGCCAACGTCGCCTTCACCTTGAGGAACCCGAAGCCGGCTCTCGTTCTGTCAACCGTCCGACGGGTGAGGATGCGTTGTTTCCCGCTCTTCCGCAGTCACAGAGCGGTCCTGTATCCAGGGTCAAGCACGAGGACCGACAACCAGGACTCACGGCAGCTGCGCTCATGGAGAGACTGAGGCGTCTCAAGGTTCATCGGCAGAATGGACGCCCGAGCCGGCACAAGCCCTTGGCCCTGATGTGGGCCATCGCTAGGAACGTCCGAGGAGAGTCGCGACTCTTTCCCTGGCCGGAGTTCCGTGACGAGGTGGGCAACCTATTGATCGAGTTCGGCCGCCCGCAGTCGTCTCCGACGCCGGAATACCCGTTCTGGCATCTGCGGACGAGCGGCTTGTGGGACGTTGACGGCCTCCCGGCGGAGCAGGCAGGCAAGATCAGCGCCTCAGTGTTCGATAGATCCAAGCCTCAAGCGGGGTTCACTCACCAGGCCGACCGCCTGTTGAGTGATCCGTTCGTACGGTCCCAGGCGATCGCCGTCCTCCGAGAGACCTATTTCGCCGAGTTCGCTCAGCACAAATTGATGGAGCGACTTGGGCTGGCCGGCTACGAGAACGCAAGCGGCATCGAGGCGCCGGCAGAAGAGCAAAAGCGGCAGGGTCCTGCCGCGCGCCGCGCTACGAACACGTCCCGTATAGTGCGCGACGTCGGACTGGCCAACAAGGTCAAGGAGATGCACTCCGACCACTGCCAGGTCTGTGGAACGCAACTAGCGAAACGGTTCGGCACATACAGCGAAGCGGCCCACATCCGCGGTCTCGGGCAACCGCACAACGGACCCGACGAGCTCGCCAACCTGCTCGTGCTGTGCCCCAACCATCACGTTCAGTTTGACACGTTGGCGATATACATTGATCCGCACGGCATCGTTCGCGCGACGACGGACGGCAGCCACCGGGGTGTTCTCCGCCGGCTTCCGAAGCACCACATAAGCGAAGTCCACCTGCGATACCACCGAGCTCTTTGTGGCAGGGACACGTCGGACCAGGAAGCACCCGCTCAAAGCCCGCGCCCGGTACAGCCCTAGGTGATCTGGTCTGCTGGTGGAGTTTCTGACGCGAGTGACAGCGCCGACAAACAGCAGCAAACGTGCACATACGTCTGCGGACCAGCAGCGCAGCAGGTGTCGGCGTGCCAGATCGAGCGGTCAGCCACGGTCGGCTGGGGCGCGTGGCGATGCAGGTGCTGTGTTGACAGGCCCAGCGCTTCAGGTGGCGGGTGACCAGCGAGGATGTCTCAGCGCCCGGCGCCAGGCTTGCAAAGCAGATGTCGGCGGTTCGAAACCGTCCGCGCCCACCAGTAGGAAACCGCAGGTGAAAGCCTGTTTCAGCCCTTCGGTCGATTGCGGACCGGAGGGCCTTTTCATGATCGGGTCCACAGGGAATCCACATCCCCGGGGCGGTCGGGTCCGGGTGGGGCCGGTCGGCCGGTGGTGGACGTGCGTCGTAGCGTGGGCTGGTCACAGGTGTTCTGATCACGTCAGTGCTGTTCCAGGGGGGACACATGTCGTACGGCTACTCGCAGCCGCCGGGGAAGTCGCGTACCGGGCTGATCGTCTCGTTGTCCGCGGTCGGCGGGGTGGTCGCGCTGCTGGCCGTCCGGGGTGTTGATCGCCGTGCTGAGCAGCAGGGGTTCGTCCTCGGGCGGGTTGAGGCCGGAGGAGGCGCGGGCCACGCCGGCGGGGGAGGGCTCCGCGGCGCCCGCGGAGCCGCCGTCGCTGGGTGGTGCGGATGCGCGGGGCGATGTGCGGATCACCGGGTGCCGGGTCGACTCGCTGACCGAGTGGCCGGACGCGGACGTGGAGATCGTGAACGGGTCCGACGGCCGGGCGTCGTACATCGTCTCCGTGGAGTTCTTGGACGGGGACGGTACGCGCCGGGCCTCCGGGCTCGCGACGGCGACCGATCTCGCGGCGGGGCGGAAGTCGGTGCAGAAGGCCCAGGGGCTGGGCGAGGTCAAGGGCAGGATGACGTGCAGGGTCGTGGAGGTGACCCGGCTTCCCTCGCAGTAGCCGCCGGGGCGGGCCGGGGCGGCTGTCAGTGGTGCGGTTCACACTGGGGGCATGTGCCGAAGCATCAAGACCCTGCGCCCGCCCGCCCTCCCCGAAGAGGCCACCGAGGAGGAGATCCGGGCCGCCGCCCTGCAGTTCGTACGCAAGGTGTCCGGCTTCCGGGCACCGGCCGCGCACAATCAGGAGGTGTTCGACCGGGCCGTTGACGAGATCGCCGGGGCGACCGCCAGATTGCTGGACGGCCTGGAGGTCCGGGGCGCGGTCAGGGCGCCGTAGTGGCGGCCGAGGCCGCCGCGGCGGCAGCTTCCGCCGCCGGGCGGCGCATGAAGTACGCGGCCAGGGCGCCCGCCATGAACAGGGCGAGGACCGATATGGCCGTGGCCACCCAGGTCGCGCCGAGCCACTGGCCGCCGAAGTAGCCGAGCCCCACGCTGTAGCCCGCCCAGGCCACGCCCGCCAGGGCCGACCACGGCAGGAATTCCTTGACCTTGCGGTGTGCGGCGCCCGCGCCCAGCGAGACCACCGAGCGCCCGGCCGGGGCGAACCGGGCGATGACGACGAGGACGCCGCCGCCCCGGGCCAGGACGGCGCCGAGGCTCTCCTGCGCGGACGTGAGGCGGCGGGAGCGGGCTATGGCCCGGTCCAGGCGCTCCCCGCCGCGCCAGGCCAGCCGGTACGCGACGAGGTCGCCGAGCACCGAGGCGGTGGCCGCGCAGAGGATCAGGGCGAGGAGCGAGGGGACCTCCGTCGCCGGTGCGGCCCCTGTTCCCACGACGGTCGTCGAACCCGCGGCGGCGGCCGTGGCGGCGGTGATCACCAGCACCCCGCTGGGCAGCAGAGGGAGGAAGACGTCCAGGAGAACCGACAGCGCGACCACGGCATAGATCCATGGACTGCTGGTCAGCGCGCCCAGACTCTCAAGCACCTTCTACTCCCCGATCAGGAACACGCCGCGGCGTCGCGGGGGAGCGGCAGGAGCGGCAGGGTCAGCTGTACAGCGTACGCCTGCGGTTCTTGCGTTGATCTATAAATACGAATGATGTTGGGAACCTCACGTACACCCGGAAATGGGAAGACTTGGTTCCGGGTGCTTGGGACGGTGCGGCGGCCGGGGCGGGAACCGTAGCGGGAAGTGGCCGGCCGGGTGCACGTGAGGTCCGGGGCGTGCCGGGGCGGTGGTACGGGTCAGACCGTGACGGGCGGTGTCTGCTCGGACGCGTGGTCCTTGTCGCGGTCCGGGAATGTCCGGCCGAGCAGGCCGTCCAGGGCGAGGGCGCCGGAGCCGGTGAAGACCAGCAGAAGGAACGTCCAGCAGAAGACGGCCGAGGGCTCGCCGCCGTTCTGGAGCGGGAACAGCGCCTCGGGCTGGTGGACGGTGAAATAGGCGTACGCCATCGAGCCGGAGCAGATGAGGGCGGCGACGCGGGTGCCGAGTCCGAGCGCCACCAGGGCGCCGCCGACGAGCTGGATGGCCGCCGCGTACCAGCCGGGCCAGGTGCCGACGGGTATGGAGCCGCCGCCCATGGCGCCGCCGAGGATGCCGAAGAGGGACGCGGCGCCGTGGCAGGCGAAGAGGAGGCCTATGACGATGCGGAAGAGGCCGAGGGCGTAGGGCTGAGCCTGGCGCAAATGGGTCTGCATGGGGGGAGGCTCCTTCGGTCTGGTGGGGACGTGAACCGATCGGGCACCCAAGATTAGGGAAACCTCACCAATGCTTGCAAGTTCAACATTCGCGGTGGCTGGCCGAAAAATGTCTCGCGTAAATCGGTCGCCCTTCGTTCCGGACCCCCTGCCAACTGCGAACCTCTCCTCGCCGGCTTGGCCTGAACCAATGGCGGCGCAGCTTTCCGGCCATGTGCGTGAAGTGGCGGGCAGGGTCCGGGGCGCAGGTGGGTGATGATCCTTCTGGTCTGTACCAATGGGGTGGGGCGGTGTGCCTCCGGCGGGAGCGCGGTCCGGCGGAAGTGGGCGGCTTCTTCGGTCCGGTGGGGTGGACCAATGGCGGCCTCGGCCCCGGCGGGCAGGGTGCGGGCCCGGGGCGGGGAGGTGCGGAAGGGGCGGTCGCGGGCCCGGCGGGCCTTCTGCGGTACCGGAGAACCACTGCCGTCGGCGGAGGGCGTGCGGGGCGGGGATGCGTCGGTCGGCGGGTTGCCGTACTCGGCCGAAAACACATGGATGACCGCGGTGCGATGCGCGGATGGCCGGGGCGCGAAGAGCCGGTGCACCGTGGAGGTGGCCGCGGTGCGTCCGGGGGAATGGGTGCGCCCCCTCGCGCCGGGTCCGGGCGAGGGGGCGGGAAGGGACGGGTGGGGGGGTCAGCAGTCGTTCAGGGCGGACTGCAAGGCGCTCTTCTCCGCCGGGTCGACGGTCAGGTCGTAGTAGTGCTTCACGTGCACCCAGGCCCGCACGTACGTGCACTTGTACGCGGCCCGCGGCGGCATCCACTTGGCCGGGTCCTTGTCGCCCTTGGCCTGGTTGACGTTGTCCGTGACCGCGATGAGCTGCGGGCGCGTCAGGTCGTTGGCGTACGCCTGCCGCTGGGCGGTGGTCCAGCTGCTGGCGCCCGACCGCCAGGCCTCGGCGAGCGGCACCATGTGGTCGATGTCCAGGTCGGAGGCGGCGGTCCAGGTCGCGCCGTCGTACTCCGAGTACCAACTGCCGCTGGTGGCGGCGCAGCTCGCGTTCGTCTCCACGTTCGTACCGTCGCGCTTCAGGACCACCTCGCGGGTGTTGCAGGTGCCGGACTGGGTGATCCAGTGCGGGAACTTGTCACGGCTGTACCCGTCCGACGAGCCCTCGGCGGCGACCGTCAGCTGGCTCAGATAGGTGCGGGCCGTCGCGGCGGACACCGGCGTGGGCATGGCTGCCTGGGCGGTGGGGGCGGTGAACAGGCCGGCGGTTGCGGCCATGGCGGCGGACGCGGCGACGGCGGCGATATGACGCGCGTAGACACCAGACATGCGAACTCCCTTTACGTGGGGGGAACTTGGACGGGCGACCCGTGGGGCCCGGCCATGGTGGCGGCGCCAGGTTTCCGTGGGGTGGGCGCCAGGTAACAGAGTGGCGACATGGGCACGTCACAATCAAGGGTTCCGGCCGACAAGGCCGGGGCATGGGGGCGTACGTCCGCATCTGCGCGGGCGCATGTCCTGACGCGACGGCAGTTCGCCGACGGGGAGGGCCGGTTCGTGAGGGTGATCCGGGCGCCCCCGGCCATACAGTTGCGGCGTGCTGCTACCGGTCGACGTCACCCTCGGGGTCGTGCTTGCCGTGCTGCTCGCGGCGGCGGTCTGGGTCGCCGCGCTGGCCTCGCTCGGGCGGTCCCGCGAGATCCTGCTGGCCGGACTGCGGGCGGCTGTTCAGCTCGCCGCGGTCTCGCTGCTCATCGGCTGGGTGGTGCGCTCGCTGCCACCGACGCTGGGGTTCGTGGCACTGATGTACGCCGTGGCCACGCGGACCGCGGGCCGCCGGGTCACCCGCAACGGCACCTGGTGGTGGGTGGCGCTGCCGATCGCGGCGGGGGTCGCGCCGGTGGTCGCGCTGCTGCTGCTCACCGGGCTCCTCCCGCTCCGCGGCATCGCGCTGATCCCGGTGGTCGGCATTCTCGTCGGCGGGGCGCTGACCGCGACCGTGCTCGGCGGCAGGCGGGCGCTGGACGAGCTGACGACCCGTCGCGGGGAGGTGGAGGCGGGGATGGCGCTCGGGCTGCTCGACCGGGACGCGCGGATGGAGATCGCCCGTCCGGCGGCGGCGGACGCGCTGCTTCCGGGGCTCGATCAGACCCGGACGGTGGGGTTGGTGACCTTGCCGGGTGCCTTTGTGGGCATGCTGCTGGGCGGCGCCTCACCGGTGCAGGCGGGGGCCGTGCAGCTGTTCGTGCTGGTGGCTCTGATGGCGGTGCAGGCGGTGGCCGTGACAGTGGTGCTCGAACTGGTGGCGCGGGGGCGGCTGCACCGGGGGTGAGGAGGTGCTCCGTGTGGCCGCGCCGTGTGCGGGGCTGCCGTGTATGAGTCCGGCGGGTCTCGTGCGTGCGGGGGCTTCGGCGGGGCTCCCGCGTACGGGGCGAGGGGGGTGCTCCGTGTGGCCGCGCCGTGTGGGGGGCTGCCGGGTGTGGGTCCGGCGGGTCTCGCGCGTGCGGGGGTCGGCGGGGCTCCCGCGTACGGGGGCGTCAGTGCGCGGCGATGTGCAGGTGGATCGAGCCGTCGGGTGCCGCCTCCACGCGGATCCGCGTCAGGTCCGCCACGTGCGCGTCGGGGGAGAGGGCCGCGGCGCGCGGGCCGACGCCCAGCACCCGCATCCCCGCCGCCCGGCCCGCCGCGACACCCGCCTCCGAGTCCTCGAGGACGACGCAGTCCGCCGGGGCGAAGCCCAGCTCGGCCGCGCCCTTGAGGAAGCCCTCGGGGTCGGGCTTGCTGGCGCCGACGCTCTCCGCGGTGACGCGGACCTCCGGCAGGGGCAGCCCCGACGCGGCGAGCCGGGTCCGGGCCAGCGCTTCGTCGGCCGAGGTGACCAGGGCGTGCGGGAGGCCGGCGATCGCGGCCATGAAGGCGGCAGCCCCGCCGATCGGGACGACGCCCTCGGTGTCGGCGGTCTCCTCGGCGAGCATGACCCGGTTGTCCGCGTAGTTCTCCTCCATCGGGCGGTCCGGGAGGAGCGCGGCCATGGTGGCGTACCCCTGGCGGCCGTGGACGACCTTGAGCGCGGCCTCCGGGTCCAGCCCCTGGCGCAGCGCCCAGCGCCGCCAGCAGCGCTCCACCACGGCGTCGGAATTCACCAGGGTGCCGTCCATGTCCAGAAGGAGGGCGCGGGTGGTGAGGACGGTGGCCGGCATGGGCGGGCTCCAGAGCACGGGAAGCGGGGGAACAAGCAGCCCCGCCCGCCGGTCAGGGATGGCGGGCGGAGGCTACTTTGTTCCATCACGATACAAAGAGCGGTCCGAGAAAGCCAATCCCTCCCCTTCCGTCAGGAACGTCCGCGCCCCGTGGTCTCCGCCTCCAGGGCGCTGCGGGTGCGCGGGCCGTACACCCCCGCGGGGTCGCCCTCGATGGACTTGTACGACTGGTAGACGAGCACCGCGCGCTCGACCCGGGACGAGTAGTCGCCGTCGTCGGGCCCGTGGTACAGCCAGATCTCCGCCAGTCGCCGCTGGAGTTCGGCCACCGACGGCCCCTGGTCCCCGGGGCGCAGCGCGGGCCCGGCCAGGGAGGGGGGCGGCGCGTCCGTCGTCGGACCGTCGGAGGGCGCCGAGGGCGCGGTGGTCGCCGTCCGGGACGGGGCGACGGGCGCGGAGGGCGACGGGGCGGCGGGGGCCGAGGCGGAGGGGGAGTGCGAGGCGGAGGCGGACGGTGAAGCGGAGGCCGGGGCGGAGGGGGACGCCGGGCCGGAGGCCGGGGCCGGGTCCGTGGTGCGGGCGTCCGCGCCGGGGAGGTCGGCCGCCGTACTGGGCAGCGCCTGCGGCAGGTCCGCCTTCCCGCCGTCGCCACCGCCGAGCAGTCCGGTCGCGAATGCGGCCGTGCCCACCACGGCGATCAGGGCCACGCCCATCGCGGCGGCCGCGAAGGGGCGCCGACGCCCCTTCGGCTCGGACGCGTCGAGGGGTGACGGCACGACGGCCGTGACACCCGCGTCGCCAGGGGTGCCGAGCTCGCCGGGGCCACCGAAACCGCCGACGGCGCCGACGGCGTCGAACGCGGGGACGGCGACGGTCGGCGCGGCATCCGGCAGCGGCCCCGCCGTCGGGTCGTGACGCAGCGGCCCCGCCGTCGCCGGGCCGAGACGGAGCGGCATCGTCGTGGCCGCGTCATCTGCTACCGCCTCCGCCGCCCCGGCCGCCTCCTCCGGGCGGGCCTCCGCCGGGGCCATGTCGTTCCCCAGCGTCACGTAGGGGCGGATCCGCAGCGGATCGAAGTCCTCGGCGGCCGCCCGCTCGGCCCGCTCCGCCGCCGCCCGCTCGGCCAGGCGCCGCTCGGCGTCGAACCGCCGTCCGGCATCGAGCCGCTGCCCGCAGGCGCACCCGGGCCGCGCCCCGGATCCAGCTCCCGCTCCAGCCCCCGCTCCCGCTCCTGCTCCAGCGCCCGCTTTCCGGCCGGGCGCACCGCCGGGTCCGCCGTCCGTGCCGCATTCCGGGCAGATACGTCCGGTCATGGTGGCCCCTCCCCTTGATAGCCCTGCGATTATGCAGCCCGCTCCCGGTGCGTACCCGCTCAGCAGGCCATAACCGTACGGAAAGGACAGGATAGGGATGTAGCGGACCCGAGGAGGTGTTCATGGCCGAGTATTCGAGCGCTCCTGCCCCGGCTCCCGGTGCGGAGCGTTCCCGGCGGTCCATATTGGTGGCCATCGGGGCACTGCTCCTCGGCATGCTTCTGGCAGCACTCGACCAGACGATCGTCTCCACCGCGCTGCCGACCATCGTCAGCGACCTCGGAGGGCTTGAGCACCTGTCCTGGGTGGTCACGGCCTATCTGCTGGCGTCGACGGCCGCGACCCCGCTCTGGGGCAAGCTCGGCGACCAGTACGGCCGCAAGAAACTCTTCCAGGCCGCCATCGTCATCTTCCTGATCGGCTCGGCGCTCTGCGGGATCGCCCAGAACATGCCGCAGCTCATCGGCTTCCGGGCGCTGCAGGGGCTCGGCGGCGGCGGGCTCATGGTGCTCTCGATGGCGATCGTCGGCGATATCGTGCCGCCGCGCGAACGGGGCAAGTACCAGGGCATGTTCGGGGCGGTCTTCGGTGCGACGAGCGTCCTCGGGCCGCTCCTGGGCGGCCTGTTCACCGAGCACCTGACCTGGCGATGGGTCTTCTACGTCAACCTGCCGATCGGCGTCGTGGCACTCCTGGTGATCGCCGCCGTCCTGCACATCCCGGTCCGCAGCGAGAAGCACACCATCGACTACCTGGGCACCTTCCTCATCGCCTCCGTCGCCACCTGCATGGTGCTCGTCGCCTCGCTCGGCGGCACCACCTGGGCCTGGGGCTCGGCGCAGATCATCTCCCTCTCCGCGCTGAGCGTGCTGCTGCTGGTCGCCTTCGTGCACGTCGAGCGGCGGGCCGTGGAGCCGGTCATTCCGCTGAAGCTCTTCCGGATCAGGACCTTCACGCTCGTCGCCGTCATCAGCTTCGTCGTCGGCTTCGCGATGTTCGGCGCGATGACCTATCTGCCGACCTTCCTCCAGGTGGTGCACTCGATCACGCCGACGATGTCCGGCGTGCACATGCTGCCGATGGTGCTGGGCCTGCTCCTCACCTCGACCGCGTCCGGCCAGATCGTCAGCCGCACGGGCCGCTGGAAGGTCTTCCCGATCGCGGGCACCGGCCTCACCGCCGTCGGTCTCCTGCTGCTGCACCGGCTCACCGAGACCACCAGCACCTGGGTGATGAGCGGCTACTTCTTCGTCTTCGGCGCCGGACTCGGCCTGGTGATGCAGGTGCTGGTACTGGTGGTGCAGAACGCCGTCTCGTACGAGGACCTCGGCGTCGCCACGTCCGGGGCCACCTTCTTCCGGTCGATCGGCGCCTCGTTCGGCGTGGCCGTCTTCGGCACCGTCTTCACCAACCGGCTCACCGAGAAGCTCACCGCCGCGCTCACCGGACATCCGCTGCCGCCCGGCGCCGGGGTGGACGGGCTGGCCTCCGACCCGCGCGCCATCGGACAGCTGCCGCCCGCGCTGCGGCCCGCGGTGCTCCACGCGTACTCGACGTCGATCACGGACGTGTTCCTGTACGCGGCGCCCGTCGTGCTGATCGCCTTCGTCTTCGCCTGGTTCCTCAAGGAGGACAGGCTGCGCGGCTCGGTGACGGCTCCGGAGGCCAGCGAGACCCTGGCGTCGAACCCGGTCGAGCGTTCCTCGTACGACGAGTGCGCGCGCGCCCTTTCGGTGCTCGCGACCCGGGCCGGGCGCCGCGAGATCTACGAACGGATCACCCGGCGGGCGGGGTACGACCTGCTGCCCGCCGCGAGCTGGATGCTGCTGCGCATCCGGCGGCACGGCACGGTCGAACCGGCGATGCTCGCCGACACCACCCCCGTGCCGCTGCGGGCGGTCACCGACGCGGCCCGGCAGCTGGAGGAACGCGGACTGGCCCGGCGCGAGGGCGTGCAGCTGGTGCTCACCGAGGACGGCGCGGTGGTCGTGGCGAAGCTCGCGGAGGCGCGGGAGGAGGCCATGGCCGAACTGCTGGGCGACTGGTGGGGGCCGGACCGTCCGGCCGACCTGGTCGGACTCGTGGAGGAGCTGACCGCGGAGACCTGCGGGTCGAGCGCGGAACGCCCGCACAGCCCGGAACCGAAACGCGACCACGCGGCCAGGAGTCGGCCCGAGCCGGGTCGGGGGCCGGCCTGAGCCCGGCCGGCGGAGACCGGCTGCCGGAGACCGGCCTGAGACCGGCTGCTGGAGACCGGCCTGAGACCGGCTGCTGGAGACCGGCCTGAGACCGGCCGCCGGAGACCGGACCTGGCCGCCCGACCCCCGGCCGCCCGGTCTCAGTTGCCGGACACGGCCAGTTCCTTGGCGAACCAGTGCTCGGCGAACTGCCGCCGGTGGAACGCCGGGACCTCCCGGTAGCCGTGCTTGGCATAGAGCCCCCGCGCCTCCACCAGGTCGTGGCGGGTGTCGAGCCGGAGGGTGCGGATGCCGGCGGCGCGGGCCTCCTCCTCCACGGCCGCCAGGAGCAGCCCGCCGCCGCCCGTGCCCCGGTGCTCCGGGCGTACGTAGACGCGGGTCAGCTCCGCGGTGTCCGCGTCCACCACCACCAGCCCGACGCAGCCCGCCGCCGTGCCGCCGCGGCGGCCGACCACGAACCGTCCGGTGGGCCCGGTGAGCAGATCGGCCCCGTCGTCGGTGAGCCCCTCCTCGACCTCCTCGGCGGTGGCGGGCCGCCCCCAGTAGCGGCTGGCGACCTCGTCGTAGTAGTCGCGGCGCAGCAGCGCGGCATCCGGGGAGTCGAAGGGCTCGAGGGCCACCGTCCAGGTCATGCCGGGCATTGTGACAAGGCCTTTCCCGTACGGCCAGCGGGTTTTCAGGGGGTGCCGGGGACCGTCGCCGCCCTCCGCCGGGCCCGCACCACCAGCACCAGGGCCACCACCACCCCCGCGGCCGCCACCACCGCGATCAGGGACAGCACCCACGCGGGCACCCCGCCCACGGTCAGCAGCCGGTCCGTGTACAGCTCGGTCCGGTACGGAGTGTCGGCACCCGCCGCGCGCAGTTCGTGATCGCCGTCGATCAGCTCCGGGCGCGGGAACGACTGCTCGATCGCGGTGAGGAAGACCGGCCCGCCGCCCGTCAGCCGGGCGAGCGCGTCCGTGTCCGAGGACGCCGGCCGGGTGTCGATCCGGCCCGCGTACGTCACCTCCGGGGCATCGCCGCCGATCCGGCCGCCCGGCTCCATCCGGTGCGCGGCGAGGACGTACAGCCCCAGCTCCTGCGGGTTCGCGGCGAGCTTCGACAGCCGCATCGGGTAGACGGGGCGGTCGCTCGCGAAGCGCAGCCGGAGCGGGTCGAGCGTGCCGTGCAGCGGGTTGGCGCCGTCCTCGGGCGCGAGGCGGACCGCGACGTACTCCCATTTCCGGTCGACGTACGGCTTCAGGGCCGTCGCCAGCCGGTCGGGCAGGTCGAAGCCGTTCTCCGACAGCCACCCCTGGAGCGCCTCCGGGTCGTTGGCGGCCAGCCGCGCCACGTCGAAGGGCCCGAGCCGTTCGCGCCCCACCACCTCGACCGACCTGGCCCCGGGCAGGGGCGCGGCGGCCGAGTCCTTGCCGTTGCCGCCGAACGGCCAGTCGTGGGCGCGGGGCCAGAAGTAGTGCCGGGTCACCCGGACCGGCGCGGTGAGGGCGGAGAGCTCGGAGAAGACCGCGGGATCGCCGAGCTCCACGCTCGCGCGGTGCGGCACCGGCATGATCCAGGCCGCCTCGGGGGCGTTCCCGCGCACCGTGAGCCGCATGACGATCTGCTCCGTACGCCCGTCCCAGCCGACCACCGAGGTCTCCTGGCCGACCGCGACCCGGGCCTGCCGGCTCGGGACCATCGCCCCGCAGCCACAGGCGTACGCGGGGCTGATCAGCGAACCCAGTTGCAGGGACACCAGTACCAGCAGCAGTGACAGCAGCCGCACCGGCCACCCGCGTCCGTCACCCCGGACACCCCGCTTCACCCCTGTGCGCCGCATGGAACGCCAGCCTCCCCCGTGACCGGCCCCGGCCGGCCAAGACCGGCCGGGGCATCGACGAAACACGGAGGAGGACGTGAGAACCCATGTTCCGGTTCCGCGCGTACATGCCTCGCCGGGCCGCCGCGCGACTGCCTGGTATCCGACCCGGCGGAGCGATGTATCCGTACGTTCGAGCGCTTTTCGGGTCGATGTCCGATCAGGGCGTGATGTCGGTCAAGTGGAGTGAGGGTGGATTGCGTCCGACTCGTCGTGCAATGCGAAGGTTTCACCGATGCCCGGATCGAGCGACGGGCACCGGAACGGCGGAAGGTTCGGCGCGGCGTGGCGAATGCGGAGCACAGGGTGCGCGGGGACGTGGCAGCGGGGAACGGAAGCGGGACGGGGGCGGTCCGGGCCGCGCTCTGGCTGGTGGTCGCCGCGCTGGCCGTACGGCAGGTCGCCGCGGTGCCGGGGCGGCCGCCGGGGCAGCGGCTCACCGAACCGGAGACCTGGACCGGCCCCGGTGGTGTGCTGCGCGTGACGGGCTCGCTGTACGACGGCGGGCGGTTCACCGGTACCCCGTTCGCCGGCCTGGTGCTGCGTCCGCTGGCCCGCACCGCCGAACAGAACCTGGGCGTCGTCTGGACCTTCGGTTCCCTGCTGCTGGTCGCCGGGCTGGGCGTCGTCGCGGCGCGGGCGCTGCCGGGGCCGGTCTCCCGCCGTACCGCGCTGCTCGCCGCACCCGTGGCGATCGGCCTGCTGATGGTCTCGCTGCCGGTCCGTACCGCGCTGCACCTGGGGCAGACCAGCGTCCTGCCGGTCCTTCTGGTGCTGCTGGGCTGCTTCGTGGTCCGGGGGGAGCGCGCCCCGGGCGTCCTGATCGGTGCGGCGGCCGCGCTCCAGCCCACCGTGCTGCTGTTCGCCCTGCTGCTCGGCCTCACCGGGCGGCGGCGCACCGCGGTGACCGGCGGCGTCACGTTCGCCGGGTGCACGGCGCTGGCCTGGGCCGTGCTGCCGGGCGACTCGTGGGCGTACTGGGTGCACCATGTCGCGGGCGCCGGGCTCGGCGGCGACGCGGCGGGCCTCGCCAACCAGTCGCTGCACGGCGCGCTGCTCCGGTCCGGCCTCACGGGCCCGGCGCAGGTCACGCTCCTGCTGGTGTCGGCCGCCGCCGTCTGCGTCCTCGGGCTGCGCCGCGCCGTGCGGTACGCGAAGGACGGGCAACTGCTCCTGGCCGTCGCCGTGACCGGCTGCGTGGCCGTCGCCGTCTCTCCGACGACCTGGCCGTACCAGCTGCTGTGGGTGCTGCTCGCGGCGGCCGGCCGGGTCGGGAAGCGGGCCGCCGACCGGCGGGTCTGGCCGGTGGTCGTGGTGCTGGCGCTCACCCTGCCGGGGACGACGCTGCTGCCGGACATCGGGGTGCTCCACCCCGTACGCGACAACGTTCCGCTGCTCGCCGCGCTCGCCGCGGCCTGCGCCGTGCCGTTCCTGCCGCGCGCCTCGCCGTACTGGAACGCCCCCGTTCCCGCGACGTACACGGCCGCGGCCCCGCCCCGTCGGCGGCGGGTGGCGAGCCGGCCCAACCTGCTGCTCGAACTCCTCCTGATCAGGGTCGTCTACTCGGCGTACGCCCAGGTCAGGCTCGCGGCGACGGGCGGGCGCGACACCGCCGAGCGGCACGGACGGCAGATCCACGCCCTGGAGCGGTGGCTGCGCATCGACATCGAGCACTGGGCCAACCGCACGGTGGCCGACCTCGACCGGCTGCGGGACTTCTTCGGCTTCTACTACTCGACGTTCCACTTCATCGTGCCGCTGACCATCCTCGGGGTGCTGTACGTCCGGCGCCCCGAGGACTACCGCCGGGCCCGCGGCACCATCGGCTTCGCCACCCTGTTCGCACTCGTCGGCTTCTGGCTCTACCCGCTGGCCCCGCCGCGCCTGATGCCCGGCCTCGGCTTCGTCGACACGGTCCACGGCGTCCAGGACTTCGCCCGCCCCGACTACGGCGGCCTGACCGCGGTGACCAACCAGTACGCGGCGATGCCGTCGCTGCATTTCGGCTGGTCGCTGTGGTGCGGGGCGATGATCGTGCTGCTGGCGCCGAGGGCGTGGATGAAGGCGCTGGGGCTGCTGCACCCGCTGATCACGCTCTGCGCGATCGTGGCCACCGCCAACCACTGGGTGCTGGACGCGGTGGGCGGTGCGGCGGTGGTGGGGCTCGGCTTCGCGCTCGCCCGGCTGCTGGGCGGGGCGCGGCGGCCGGGTGCGGCGGTCGTGCCCGGGGCGGCGAAACCGTGGGACGACCGGGCGTACCCGGCGGCGACCGTGCCGGTGCCGAGGCCGCCGGGCGGGACGGTACGCAGCAGGATCCGCTGACCCGCGTCCGGAGCGGCTCCGGACCGCCTCCGGGACCCGGACGGGCCGGGGAACGGGCCAGGGGGACGGGCCGGGAAGGTCCGGGCGAATGGCCGAAGGGGTGCCGGGACGAGCACATCGTCCTGGCACCCCTTCGGCGTGGATCGCCGCCCGACCAGCATCCGCCCATCGCCCCCGGCCCGCCACTCGAACGGCCCAGGTCCCGGACGGCCCGCCACTCGAACGGCCCGGGTTCCGGACGGCCCGCCACTCGAACGGCCCGGGTTCCGGACGGCCCAGGTCCCGGGCGGCTCAGGTCCCGAATGTCCCCAGTGCCCAGGTGGCCAGCGAGAGCGTGGCCATGGAGACCACCGTCGAGGCCACCACGGCATCGCGGGGCGCCCGGGTGTCCAGCCCGTACTGCTGGGCGTAGATGAAGGCGTTCTGCGCGGCCGGCAGTGCCGAGCAGAGCACCACGGCGAGCAGCTGCGGCCCCGGCAGGCCCAGCAGCGGGCCGCCGACGGCGAAGGCGATCAGGGGCTGGAACACGGTCTTGAGCGCCACCGCCAGCACGGTCTCGGCCCGCCCCGGACCGGAGCCGCCCGTGGGCGTGGCCTCCCCGCCGACCGGGCGGGTGTGCAGGGAGAGCCCGAGCGCGATCAGGGCCGTCGGCACGGCGGCGGAGCCGAGCAGCTCGCAGGAGTGGGCGAGGGCGTGGGGCAGCCGCAGCCCGAGCGCGCTGACGGCCAGGCCCAGCAGCGACGCCAGGATGATGGGATTGCGGACCGGCATCGTCAGCATCCGCCGCAGTACGGCGGAGCCCCCGGTCCCCGTACCGGATTCCGTCCCGGAGTCCAGCAGCGTCAGGATCACCGGGGAGACCAGCAGCACCTGGAACAGGATGATCTGGGCGACGAACGAGGCGTCCCCGAGCACCTGGACGGCCACCGGGATGCCGAGATTGGCCGAGTTCACGTACCCGGAAACCATGCCGCCGATCGCCCGGTCCGCCGTACCCCGCCCGAACAGCCGCCCGGACAGCAGGAATCCGAGACCGCAGGCCAGCGCGGTGCCCGCCGCGAAGGCCACCATCGACGGGTTGGCGAAGGCGCCCGGCCGCGCCCCCGACACCATGGTGAACAGGGCGGCGGGCATGGCCACATGGAAGACGAACCGGCCGAGCACCGCCTCCGCCCCCGCCCCGAGCAACCCGCCGCGTCCGACCGCGTAGCCGATCGCGGTGAGCATCCAGATCGGGGCGAAGGCGGTGAGCAGGGCGGACATGCCCGCCATGATCCTCGCGCCGTAGTGCGCCCGGCGCACGGGGGTTCGACTGTGCGCCGGGGGACTTCAGCTCCCCGTGGGACCCGTGCTGACCTGGAGCTGCTTGATCCCGTTGAGCCACGCCGAGCGCAGCCGCCGCGGTTCGCCGACCAGCCGCAGGTCCGGCAGCACGTCCGCGATCGCGTTGAAGATCAGGTTGATCTCCATCACGGCGAGGGACTTGCCGAGGCAGAAGTGCGGACCGCCGCCGCCGAATCCGAGGTGCGGATTGGGGTCGCGGGTGATGTCGAAGGCCTCCGGGTGCTCGAAGACCTCGGGGTCGTTGTTGGCCGAGGAGTAGAACAGCCCGACCCGGTCGCCCTTCCTGATCAGCTGCCCGCCCAGCTCGGTGTCCTGGGTGGCGGTCCGCTGGAAGGAGACCACCGGGGTCGCCCAGCGGACGATCTCCTCGGCGGTCGTGTCCGGGCGCTCCCGCTTGTACAGCTCCCACTGGTCGGGGTGGGTGAGGAAGGCGTGCATGCCGTGGCTGATGGCGTTGCGGGTGGTCTCGTTGCCGGCGACGGCGAGCAGGATCACGAAGAAGCCGAACTCGTCGGAGGAGAGGTTGCCCTCGCCCTCCGCCGCGACGAGTTGGGAGACGATGTCCTTGGCCGGGCACTCCTTGCGGGCGGCCGCCAGGTTCATCGCGTACGACACTATTTCCATGGCCGCCTCGGTGCCGACCTCCTCGGTGATCGCGTACTCGGGGTCGTCGTACGCGGCCATCTTGTTCGACCAGTCGAAGATCTTGGACCGGTCCTCCTGCGGCACGCCGATGAGCTCCGCGATGGCCTGGAGCGGGAGCTCGACGGCGATGTTGGTGACGAAGTCGAACGACCCGTCGCCCTCGCCGTCGTCCTCGCGGCCGGCGGAGGCGGCGGCGAGCGCGGTGTCGACGATGGAACGGGCCCGGCTGCGCAGCGCCTGTTCCAGGGAGCGCACCGCGCGCGGTGTGAATCCGCGCTGGACGATCTGCCGGACCCGGGTGTGCTCGGGCGGGTCCATGTTCAGCATGATCAGTTTCTGGACGTCGATCTGGTCCCGGCTGATCGATTCGTTGAAGCGGATGACCGCCGTGTTGAGGTGCGAGGAGAACAACTCCGGGTGCGTCGAGACGTACTTGACGTCCGCGTGCCGGGTGACGACCCAGTAGCCCGCGTCGTCGAAACCGGAGATGCCGGTCGGCTGGGTGCACCACCAGACCGGAGCGGTCTGCCGCATCTGTGCGAACTCCGGGTGCGGAATGCGGGATTGGAGCAGATCGGGGTCGGTGAAGTCGAACCCTTCGGGCAGATGGGGGCAGGGCATCGGCAGCTCCAGGTCGGTCCGAGAGCCGTCCGGACGCTGCCTGACGACCCATCAGAAGTTGACGGAAAGGTAGTAACGAGTTCTACAACTGGCAAGACCGGCGGTCGGTTCTGTTGCGCGGAGACTCGGCGGGACCGGCGCGGAGCGGGCGCGAGGTCGGTGCAGCACTCTTGCGTACCGCGGGTAAGCCTCATAAGACTGCTTGCAGAACTAGAACGCGTTCCATCCGTGGGCGCCGGGACGCCCCTGCGGAAGTGCGAGGAGAGGACGAGCCCATGGCCGCGGAACCCGTCATCGTCGAAGCCGTACGCACCCCCATCGGAAAGCGCGGAGGTGCGCTCGCCAATCTGCACCCCGCCTATCTGCTGGGTGAGACCTACCGAGAACTCCTCGGCCGTACCGGTATCCACGCCGACTGCGTCGAGCAGATCGTCGGAGGTACGGTCACCCACGCCGGGGAGCAGTCCATGAACCCGGCCCGCAACGCCTGGCTCGCCGTGGGCCTTCCGTACGAGACCGCCGCGACCACCGTGGACTGCCAGTGCGGCTCCTCGCAGCAGGCCTCCCACATGGTGGCCAACATGGTCGCGGCCGGGGTGATCGACGTCGGCATCAGCTGCGGCGTCGAGGCCATGTCGCGGGTGCCGCTGGGCAGCGGTTCGAAGCACGGTCCGGGAAAGCCCTGGCCCGACGAGTGGAACGTGGACCTGCCCAACCAGTTCGAAGCCGCCGAGCGCATCGCCCGTAAACGCGGGCTGACCAGGGAGAACGTCGACTCGCTGGGGCTGATCTCGCAGGAGCGGGCCGCCGTTGCCTGGGCCGAGGAGCGCTTCAAACGGGAGACCTACGCCGTCCAGGTGCCGACCACCGAGGAGGAACAGGCGGCCGGGCAGGGCATGTGGCGCCTGGTCGACCGGGACGAAGGGCTGCGCGACACCACCATGGAGGGGCTCGGGCGGCTCAAGCCGGTCATGCCCACCGCCGTCCACACCGCGGGCAACTCCTCGCAGATCTCCGACGGCGCCTGCGCGATCATGTGGGCCTCCAAGCGGATGGCGCGGGCGCTCAAGCTCAGGCCGCGCGCCCGGATCGTCGCCCAGGCACTGGTCGGCTCGGACCCGCACTTCCACCTCGACGGGCCGATCGACGCGACCCGCGCGGTGCTCGGCAAGGCGGGCATGTCGCTCAAGGACATCGACCTGGTCGAGATCAACGAGGCCTTCGCCTCGGTCGTGCTGAGCTGGGCACAGGTCTTCGAGCAGGACCTCGAAAAGGTCAACGTCAACGGCGGTGCCATCGCGCTCGGTCACCCGGTGGGCGCCACCGGGGCCCGGCTCATCACCACCGCCCTGCACGAACTGGAGCGCCGGGACAAGGAGTTCGCGCTGATCACGATGTGCGCGGGCGGTGCGCTGGCGACCGGGACGATCATTCAGCGGCTCTGACGCGGTCGGGCCGTCCCCCGCCCCGGGGTGGTGCCAGGTACACCCCGGAGCGGGGGTCCGGAGCGATGTCCGCGCGGCCCGCCGCCGCATAGCGTCGACGTCATGAACAACGACAACAGCCGCTCCGCACAGCCCACTTGCACCGCACGGCCCACCGGGCACGGGCGGCGGCGTGCGGCCCGCCGGACCGTCGCCGCCGCGGCGGCCCTGCTCCTCGCCGCCCTGGGCACCGCACCGGCCCTCGCGCAGCAGCCCGCCGGGGCCCCGGCGGCATCGAGCCCGTACGCCACGGACGGCCGGGGCACCCTGCTGGGCATCACCCCGGTGGCCGACCTCGACCGCGCGGACGTCGTCCGCTTCCTCGCCCCGACCGGCATGGACACCGGCACCGTCCGCCACGGACTGCGCGGCTACCGCCTCACCTATCGCACCGTCACCCCGCAGGGCACCCCCACCACCGCGACCGGCCTCCTGGTCCTCCCCAAGGGCGGGCCCCACCGGCTCGACCTGGTCTCCGACACCCACGGCACCATGGCCCACCGCGACTACGCGCCCTCCGTCGGCGAGGACTTCGGCCGCATCGCGCCCTATCTCCACGCCTCCGCGGGCCGGGCGGTCGCCGCCCCGGACTATCTGGGCCTCGGCAAGGGCCCCGGCCGCCACCCGTACATGGACACCAGATCCGCCGTGACCGCCTCCGTCGACATGCTGCGGGCCGCCCGCACCGCCGCCGGACGGCTGGAGCGGCCGCTCACCGGCGACGTGTACGTCAGCGGCTTCTCCCAGGGCGGCCAGGTCGCGATGGCCCTGGGCCGGGCGCTCACCGACGGCGCGGACCGGCACTTCCGGCTCCGGGCGCTGGCCCCCGTGTCGGGCCCCTACGACATCGAGCACGCGGAGACCCCCGCCCTCTTCGACGGCGGGATCAACGACACCAGCGGCGTCTTCTACATGGCGTACTACCTCACCGCGCAGAGCCGGCTGCACCCGATCTACCAGGACCCCGCCGAGGCGTTCCGGGAGCCGTACGCGGCCGTCGTCGACCAGCTCTTCGACGGTGAGCACACCGAGGAGGAGATCATCCCGGCGCTGCCGGCGACGGTGAAGGAACTGCTCACCGACGACTTCTACCGCCGCCTCCAGCACCCCACCGGGGGCCTGCTGGCCGCCGCCCGCGCCCAGGACGGCAACTGCGCCTGGCGGCCCGCCGTCCCGGTCCGGCTCTACTCCTCCTCCGGGGACACCGACGTGGTGATCGCCAACGCCCGCCACTGCGCCGCGGATCTGGCCGCCCGGGGCACCGCCGCCCCGGTGATCGACCAGAAGCCCGCCGACCACACCGGTACGTACCTGAAGTCGGGGCCGCAGATCGTGCGCTGGTTCGACACCCTGGCCGCGCGCCGCTGAGCGAACGGCCCGGGAGCCGTCAGTACGGCACATGGGCGGGAAAGGTGGCGGTGGGGCTGAACAGTGCCGCGTATCCCTCCTCGTGGTGGTGACGGCGGTGCCGTCCGGTCCGGCCGGCCTCGACGACCGGGGTCGCGAGCGTGAGCAGGCCGTCATTGGCGAGCTCCTGCACCCGCATCAGCAGCGTGCGTACGTCCAGGCCGAGTTCGGCGGCCACGGTGTGCAGGTCGAGGCCCGACTCCCAGCTCCACAGCAGCACGGAGTCCATGCTCGACGACCAGACGGCGACGTTCGCCGGCTCGCCGTGCGCGGGCTGGAGTGCCTGGGGTTCCTGCGGCGACTGAGGTGCCTGCGGCGACTGAGGTGCCTGCGGTGCCTGTGGTGTTACGGGGACGGGGACATGGGGGTGGGCCGGAGCGGGGTTCAGAGCCGGGGTACCGGCCGCCGCCGGGGGAGCGGCCGGCATCGGAGGAACCACCGGCCCGGGAGACCCCGCGGGCACGGGGGGAACGGTCGGAGCGGGGGCCGGGCCGGCGTGGCGCGGGGCACCGCCGTCCGGCGCGGCGGCGGGCCCGCTCGAGGCAG
>NZ_JBHJQP010000075.1:0-34312 GCF_042262625.1 Streptomyces sp. NPDC056347
GGCCCGTCGGCCCACCGCCCCGCTCGACCGGGTACGGGTCGTACTACTGGTCGTACTACTGGTCGTACTACTGGACGACCGTGATGCGGTCGGCCGCCGGCGGGGCCAGCGGGGCGTCGGCCGTGGAGTGGGCCGCCAGGTAGGCGTTGAACACGTCCAGGTCGGAGGCGCCGACCAGCTTGTTCGTGCCCTCGCCGAGGGCCGCGAAGCCGTCGCCGCCGCCCGCCAGGAACTCGTTCATCGCGACGCGGTAGGTCTTGGCCGGGTCGATCGCCTCACCGTTCAGCTTGATGGTGTCGGCGACCACGCGGTCCGCGCCGGACTTCGTCATGTCCAGGGTGTAGGTCAGCCCCTTGGAGATCTGGAGGATCTTCGGGCTGGCCTCGTTGGAGCCGCTGACCTGCTGCTTGAGTGCGGCGACCAGCTGGGCACCGGTCAGGTCGACGACGTTCATCATGTTGGTGAACGGCTGCACGGTGAAGGACTCCCCGTACGTCACCACGCCGTCGCCCTCGGCGGCGCTCGCCTTGTACACCAGGTCGGCGCGGATGCCGCCCGGGTTCATGAACGCGACGACCGCGCCGCCCTTGTCCGCCGGGGCCAGGCCCTCCAGCTGGGCGTCGGCGATCAGGTCGCCGAGCGGCTTCTCGTAGGCGTTGGAGCCACGGCCGTTGATGTCGGCGGTGATGAAGCCCTGCGGGCGGTTCGAGATCGGGGCCGCGAGAGCGTTCCAGCGCGCGATCAGGGCCGTCATGTCGTTGGCCTTGGACTGGTCACGGCTGACGATGTGGTTGGCCGACTTCGGGTTCTTGGCACCGGCCGACTTCACCGACGTACGGACGATGTCCTTGGTACGGCGGTCGTAGGTGAGCGTCGTCTCGGTGTAGAGCTTGCCGAAGGAGGACGCCGAGGTGACCAGGCGCGGGTTGCCCGCCGGGTCCGGGACGGTGCAGACGTACGCCTGGTGGGTGTGGCCCGTGACCAGGGCGTCCACCTTGGGCGAGATGCCCTTGGCGATGTCGGTGATCGGGCCGGAGATGCCGTCGCCGGGGCCGTCGCTGTCGCAGTCGTAGTTGTACGAGGAGGAGGCCGGGGCGCCGCCCTCGTGGATCAGCGCGACGATGGACTTGACGCCCTGGCGGTCCAGCTCCTTGGCGTACTTGTTGATCGTCTCGACCTCGTCGTGGAACTTCAGGCCCTTGACGCCGTTGGCCGTGACGATGTTCGGGGTGCCCTCCAGGGTCACTCCGATGAAACCGATCTTGACGCCGTTCTTCTTCCACACCGTGTACGGCTTGAGGATCGGCTTGCCGGACTTCTCGTTCGTCACGTTGGCGGCGAGGTAGGGGAAGTCCGCGCCCTGGAACTTCTTGCCCTTCTCGTAGCAGCCCTCGACCGGGTGGCAGCCGCCGTTCTGGAGGCGGCCCAGCTCGGTGGCGCCCTCGTCGAACTCGTGGTTGCCGACGCTGGTGACGTCCAGGTCGATCTTGTTGAGCGCCTCGATGGTGGGCTCGTCGTGGAAGAGACCGGAGAGCAGCGGGCTCGCGCCCACCATGTCGCCGCCCGCCGCGGTGATCGAGTACGGGTGGCCCTGGCGGGCGGTGCGCAGCGAGGACGCGAGGTACTCGACGCCACCGGCCGGGACGGCCTTGACGGTGCCGTCGGCCTGGATCTCGTTGACCGTGCCCGCCGAGCCGGCCGGGGGCTCAAGGTTTCCGTGCAGGTCGTTGAAGGACAGCAGCTGCACGTCGACGGTGGGGCCCTGGCCCTTGCCGTTGCCCTTGCCGGGGTGCTCCTGGGCGCCGGCCGGCATCGCGGCGACGAGCGCGCCCACGGTGGCGAGCCCGGCCGCGGCGGCGAGCACCCGCCGGGACGCGCGGTTCTTCTGCGGTGTCGCTGACATCGGTCCCCTTGTGATTCTCAGCGGGAGGTTTTCGATTTGTGACAAGTCCGGAGACTTCGTGCGCAGCCTAGGGTCAACGCGCGTAGCGCGACAGGTTTCCCGGGTTACGAACTGGTTGCCATGTGGTGCGCCGCCGGACCGGCACCGACCCGCTCCCGCGCCGGGCCGCGGTCGGCCCGGCGTCAGACGGCGAGCGCGGTACGTCCGTTACGTCCCGTACGTACGGAGCGGCGCAGGCCGATCAGCTCCAGCTCGGCGAAGACCGCGACCGCCAGCGCCCCCGACACCATGAAGACGACGCCCGCGCCGGTGAGCGGCAGCACGTCCGCGAAGGCGACCAGGAGCATCGCGGCGGCGCAGGCCGTGTTGCCGACGACGACCGCGGCGGCGAGGCCCGCGGCGATACGGGGCCGGGCGGCCAGGAACAGCAGCGCGGCCCCGCCCACCGGCATGACGAGCCCGAGCAGTACGGACCACAGGGCCGGCAGTCCGAGCGGCCCGTCGAGCCACGGGGAGCCGGCGAGCATGACGACGCCGAAGGCGGTGGTGCTCCAGCCGTCGACACGCAGCGCGGTACGCAGCAGCCGGTCCGAGGAGGAGAAAGGGGTGGCGGGGGATGCGGGGGATGCGGGGGTGGCGGGGCGGTGGTTCGCGGTGGGCGGGACGGGCATGGCTGCGGCCTCCTTCGTCATCGTCGTTCCTGCGCTGTCGTCGTTCCTGCGCTGTCGTCTTCCGGCGTCTGTTGCTGCGGACGGTGCCTGTTGCCGCGGACGGTGGCAGTCGCCGCAGACGGTGCCTGTTGCCGCAGACGGTGGCAGTCGCCGGGTCACGGACTCAATGACCTTTGAGGTCATGGCCCGTACGACGGCGGCGCGGCTACGCTCCCCGGCATGAAGAGCGCACAGCCGTCCCCGTCCCGAGTCGGCGTCCTGCTCCGGGAGTGGCGGCGCCGCCGCAGGTTCAGCCAGCTCGATCTCGCCCTGCTGGCGGACAGCTCCGCCCGCCACCTGTCCTGCGTGGAGACCGGCCGCGCCCGCCCGAGCCGGGAGATGCTGCTGCGCCTGGCCGTCGCCCTGGACATCCCGCTGCGGGAGCGCAACACCCTGCTGCTGGCCGCCGACTACGCACCGGCGTACCGGGAGAGCGGCCTCGACGCCCCGTACATGGCCTCGGTCGGCGCCGCGCTCGACGCGATGCTGACGGCGCACCAGCCGTACCCGGCGGTGGTCGTCGACCGCTGCTGGAACGTGGTGACGGGCAACGGCCCGATGGCCCTGCTCATGGACGGCATACCGCCCCACCTGCTGACGCCCCGGCCGAACGTGTTCCGGCTGGTCCTGCACCCCGACGGGCTGTCCTCCCGGCTGGCCAACCCGGTCCAGATCCGCGGCCTCTTCCTCGAACGGCTGCTCCGCCAGGTCCACGCCACCGGGGACGGGGAGCTGCGCGAGCTGTACGAGGAGGTGTCCGGCTACCCCGTACCGGCGGCGGCCGAGGAGGAGACCGGCCCCGGCCCGGCGGCCGGGACGGCGGTGCCCGGCCCGATCCAGGTGCCGCTGCGCATCCGTACCCCGCAGGGCGAGCTGTCGATGTTCAGCACGATGGCGACCTTCGGCGCCCCGGCCGACGTCACGCTGTCGGAACTGGCGATCGAGCTGTTCTACCCGTGCGACGCGTTCACGGCGGCGGCCCTGCGCGCGCTGGGCGGGGAGTCCGGTCCGGTCGGCTGAACCGGGCCCGGCCCTCGCCCGCCGGGGCCGCCCGGCACGGGTGCGGTCGCCGTACGCTCGTAGCCATGACGACTGACGCAGCTCTTCCCGCACCCGGCCGTGAGATCCGTACCCTCGACGTGCTCTCCCCCGAGGACGCGGAGGCCGTATCCGAACTGCTCGCCGAGGCGGCCCGGTCCGACGGCAGGCAGGCCGTGTCCGAGCAGGGGCGGCTCCAGCTGCGGGGCGGCCGGCGCACGGGGGTCCGGCATCTGCTGCTGACCAGCGGGCCGGACCTGGTCGGCTACGCCCAGCTGGAGGACACCGACCCCGTGGAGGCCCCGGCCGCCGAGCTGGTCGTGCATCCGTCGTACCGGGGGCAGGGCCACGGGCGGGCGCTGGGCGCGGCCCTGCTCGCCACCACGGGCAAGCGGCTGCGGGTCTGGGCGCACGGCGGGAAGTCCGCGGCGCGCCATCTCGCGCAGGTGCTCGGCCTCTCGCTCTTCCGCGAACTGCGCCAGCTGCGCCGCCCGTTGACCTCGCTGGACATCGCGGAGCCGGTGCTGCCGCCGGGTGTCACCGTACGCACCTTCGTGCCCGGTGAGGACGACGCGGCCTGGCTGGCGGTGAACCGCGACGCCTTCGCCCACCACCCGGAGCAGGGCTCGCTGACCCAGCGCGACCTGGACGACCGCAAGGCGGAGCCGTGGTTCGACCCGAAGGGCTTCTTCCTGGCCGAGCGGGACGGTGAGCTGATCGGCTTCCACTGGACGAAGGTGCACGCGGAGGAGGGGCTCGGCGAGGTGTACGTGGTCGGCATCCGGCCCGACGCCCAGGGCGGCGGCCTCGGCAAGGCGCTCACCGCGATCGGACTGCGCCACCTGGCGGCCGAGGGGCTGCCGACCGCGATGCTCTACGTGGACGCGGACAACAAGGCGGCCCTGGCGGTGTACGAGCGGATGGGCTTCACCACCCACGAGGTGGACCTGATGTACCGCACGGAGTCCTGAGCACGGCTCAGTTCCCCCGGGGGCGGCGTCGCTTGACGCCGCCCCCTTCTTACGTCACCCTTTCACTACTCAATTAGTGAAAGGGTGAACATGGCAGAGTCCGCAGCGGTCGAATACCGCATCGACCGGCGCAGCGGCGTCGCCACGTACCTCCAGATCGTCCAGCAGACCAAGCAGGCGCTCCGCCTCGGCCTGCTGGGCCCCGGTGACCGCCTGCCCACCGCGCGCGAGGTCGTCGAAGCCACCGCCATCAATCCGAACACCGTGCTCAAGGCGTACCGGGAGCTGGAACGCGAGGGCCTCGTCGAGGGGCGGCGCGGGCTCGGCACCTTCGTCACCCGGAGCCTCGGCGGCGCGGCGGCCGCCGACGACGCGCCGCTGCGCGCCGAACTCGCCGACTGGACCCGCCGGGCCCGCGCGGCCGGGCTGGAGAAGGACGACGTGAGCGCACTCTTCACCGCCGTACTGGACAGCACTTTCGAGGGGGACCGAGCCTGATGACAGGCGTTGCGATCGAGGCCGACGGCCTTGGTGTGAAGTACCGGGGCGGGGACGGGAAGTGGGTGCTCCGGGACTGCTCGTTCCGGCTGCCCGCCGGCCGGGTGTGCGCGCTCGTCGGGCCCAACGGCGCGGGCAAGTCCACCCTGCTCGCCCTCGCGGCCGGGCTACTGCGGCCCACGACGGGGTCGGTGCGCGTGCTGGGCGGTACGCCCGCCGAGGCGCGTACCCGGATCGCCTTCGTGGCCCAGGACAAGCCGCTGTACCCGCAGTTGACGGTGGAGGCGATGCTCCGGGCCGGGGCCGAGCTGAACCCCGACGGCTGGGACCGGGAGGCCGCCGAGCACATAGCCGGGGACCTTCCGCGCCGGACCCGGGTCCGGCAGCTCTCCGGCGGCCAGCGCGCCCGCCTCGCCCTGGCCCTGGCGCTCGGCAAGCGGCCCGCGCTGATCCTGCTGGACGAGCCGATGGCCGACGTCGACCCGCTCGCCCGCCACGAACTGATGGGCGCCCTGATGGCCGAGACCGCCGAGCACGGCACCACCCTCGTGATGTCCTCGCACCTCCTCACCGAGCTGGAGGGCGCCTGCGACTACGTGCTGCTCGTCGACGGCGGCCGGGTCCGCCTCGGCGGCGAGACCGACGACCTGCTCGCCGCGCACACCGTGCTCACCGGCCCGGTACGGGACACCGCCCCGCACACCGCCGTCGAGTCCCGCACCGCGGGACGGATGCAGACCACCCTGGTACGGACGGAGGGCCCCGTGGACACGGGCGTCTGGGAGGCCACCGAGCCTTCGCTGGAGGAACTGCTGCTCGCGCACCTGCGGTCGCCGAAGGTGCCCGCCCTGCTGACGCCGAGCGCGGCGCCCGCCGAGGAGGTGGCGGCCCGATGAGCACGCCCGCCCTGCGCGGCCCGGTCCGGGTCACCGTACGTCTGCACCGCACGGCCCTGTGGATCGTCGGCGCGCTCGCGCTCGCCGGGATCGCCGCCGTGATCGCCACCCAGCTGTGGACGGCGTCCGCCACCGACACCTTCGCGGGCACCGGCTGCTCGGTCGCCCACACGACCCGCGGCTGCGGTATCACCGTCCGCGACTTCCTCGACGTCGAGCTCCGCTCCTACCGGCTGCTCCGGTACGCCGGGGTGGTCATGATGCTGCTGCCCGCGCTCGTGGGCGTGTTCGTGGCCGGTCCGCTGATCGCCCGGGAGCTGGAGAACGGCACGTTCCGGCTGTCCTGGACCCAGGGCGTCCCGCCCGCGCACTGGCTGGCGGCCAGGCTCGTGGTTCCGGCCGCGGCGACGGTGGCCGGGGTCTCCGTCCTCTCCGCCGTGTTCGCCTGGGCCAGGTCCCGGGCCGGGAGCACGGACTACCCGCTGGACGTGTACGAACGCGACGTGTACGGCGCCATGGGCACCGTCCCGGTCGGCTACACCCTGTGCATGCTGGCCCTCGGCGCGCTGGCCGGGCTGCTGCTGCGGCGCACCTTCCCGGCGATGATCGCGACCGTGGTCGCGTACGGCCCGCTGACGTTGATCCTGAACCGGGTACGCGAGTACCTCTGGCCGACCGTCCGGTCCACCGAGGACAGCTGGTCCGGACACGACACGTCCTGGGCGGTCGACTCGGGAACGCTCACCGCCGCCGGGAAGCCCCTGGACCCGACGGTCTGCGGGGGCTCCGGCGAACCCGCCGCCTGCAAGGGCGCCGTCTCGTACGTCGACCACCACCCCCTCTCGCACTTCTGGCCGCTCCAGCTCGTCGAGACCGGCATCCTGCTCGCCCTGGCGGCCCTCGCCGTCGCCCTCGCGTTCCGGGTGCTGCGCGGCCTGCACGCCTGACCGGGCCGCTGTACGGGCACCCCGTGGTGCCCGTACAGCACCGCACACCGCTTCCTGCACGTCATGTCGCCGTTACCGGCCATTCAGACGGGCTTGCGAACCTCTGACAATGCAGCCAGCTGTGCCGACCCCCCGCAATGGGAGAAACCCCGGCAACGGGAGAACCTCCGGCAAGGGACGTACGGGCGAAACCACCCTCCCGTCCCCCACGGCCCCCGCGAACCCCGCGAACCTCCCCCCTTCCGACGCGCCCGCGGAGCCGTCCGCGCGGAAGAATGGGGCCATGAGCCCGCAGCCCAGCTCCGAGGTACCGGTCCAGTCCGCCACGCAGCCGGCCCAGCCGTCGGTCGGCTCGCTCGCCGCCCACCGGCCGCGCGCCCTCGCCGCCGCGTCCGACGGGGCCGCCCTGTCCACCGCGGCCGACCTCGACCCCGACATAGACGCGGACGCCGACGCGTACGAGCCCGACGTCGACGGCGACGAGCTGCCGCAGGGCCGCTTCCTGGACCGGGAGCGCAGCTGGCTCGCGTTCAACGAACGCGTACTCGAACTGGCCGAGGACCCGGCGACCCCGCTCCTCGAACGGGCCAACTTCCTGGCGATCTTCGCCTCGAACCTGGACGAGTTCTTCATGGTCCGGGTCGCCGGACTGAAGCGCCGCATCGCCACCGGTGTCGCCACCCGGTCCGCCTCCGGGCTCCAGCCCCGCGAGGTCCTCGACCTGATCTGGACCCGCTCGCGCGAGCTCATGGCCCGGCACGCCGCCTGCTACCAGCAGGACGTGGCCCCCGCCCTGTCCGACGAGGGCATCCAGCTGATCCGCTGGCCCGAGCTGACCGAGAAGGAGCAGGCCCGCCTGTTCACCTTCTTCCGCCAGCGCGTCTTCCCCGTACTGACCCCGCTCGCCGTCGACCCGGCGCACCCCTTCCCGTACATCTCGGGTCTCTCGCTCAACCTCGCCGTCGTCGTACGCAACCCGGTCAGCGGCCACCGCCACTTCGCCCGGGTCAAGGTGCCGCCGCTGCTGACCCGCTTCCTGGAGGCGTCGCCGCAGCGGTACGTGCCCATAGAGGACGTCATCGCCGCGCACCTCGAAGAGCTCTTCCCCGGCATGGAGGTCCTCGACCACCACATGTTCCGGGTCACCCGGAACGAGGACCTGGAGGTCGAGGAGGACGACGCGGAGAACCTGCTCCAGGCCCTGGAGAAGGAGCTCATGCGGCGCCGCTTCGGCCCGCCGGTCCGCCTGGAGGTCGAGGAGTCCATCGACCCGTACGTCCTCGACCTGCTGGTCCGCGAGCTGAAGGTGTCCGACGCCGAGGTCTACCCGCTGCCCGGCCCGCTCGACCTGACCGGGCTCTTCGGCATCGCCTCGCTGGACCGGCCCGAGCTGAAGTACCCCAAGTTCGTCGCGGGCACCCACCGCGACCTCGCCGAGGTCGAGTCCGCCTCCGCCCCCGACGTCTTCGCCGCGCTGCGCGAACGCGACGTGCTCCTGCACCACCCGTACGACTCGTTCTCCACCTCCGTACAGGCCTTCCTGGAGCAGGCCGCGGGCGACCCCGACGTCCTCGCGATCAAACAGACCCTCTACCGGACCTCCGGCGACTCCCCGATCGTGGACGCGCTGATCGACGCCGCCGAGTCCGGCAAGCAGGTCCTGGTCCTCGTGGAGATCAAGGCCCGGTTCGACGAGCAGGCCAACATCAAGTGGGCCCGCAAGCTGGAGGAGGCGGGCTGCCACGTCGTCTACGGTCTCGTCGGCCTCAAGACCCACTGCAAGCTCTCGCTCGTCGTCCGCCAGGAGGGCGACACCCTGCGCCGCTACTCCCACGTCGGCACCGGCAACTACCACCCCAAGACGGCCCGGCTCTACGAGGACCTCGGGCTGCTGACCGCCGACCCGCAGGTCGGCGCGGACCTCTCCGACCTCTTCAACCGGCTCTCCGGCTACTCCCGCCGCGAGACCTACCGCCGCCTCCTGGTCGCCCCGAGATCCCTGCGGGACGGGCTGATCGCCCGGATAGACAAGGAGATCACCCACCAGCGGGCCGGGCGCACCGCCTACGTCCGCATCAAGGTCAACTCGATGGTCGACGAGGCGGTCATCGACGCCTGCTACCGGGCCGCCATGGCCGGAGTGCCGGTGGACATCTGGGTACGCGGCATCTGCGCGATCCGCCCCGGCGTCCCCGGCCTCTCCGAGAACATCCGGGTCCGCTCGGTCCTGGGCCGCTTCCTGGAGCACTCCCGGGTCTTCGCCTTCGGCAACGGCGGCGAACCCGAAGTGTGGTTCGGCAGCGCCGACATGATGCACCGCAACCTCGACCGCCGGATCGAAGCACTGGTCCGGGTCACCGACCCCGCCCATCGCGCCGCGCTCAGCCGTCTCCTGGAGACCGGCATGGCCGACACCACCTCCTCCTGGCACCTGGGTCCCGACGGGAACTGGACCCGGCACGCCACGGACGCGGACGGCCGGCCGCTGCGGCACGTACAGGAAATGCTCATTGACGCCCGGAGGCGCCGGCGTGCGACGCCATGACCAGACGACGACCCAGGCGGACCTTACGGCGGGCGCCGTTCTCGCGCCCTACCTTCAGGAACAGGCCGCCGAATTCCTGCGCAGCCTGCGCCTGCACCGCGAGAACAGCGCCCCCACGGACGCCGGCGCCCAGGGCGCCGAGGAGGCCACGGACGCACTGCGCCGCTCCGCGCGCCGGATCGGCGGCACCCTGCACACCTTCCGCGCGGCCCTGGACACCGCCTGGGCCGAGCAGCTCCGTACGGAACTGGCCTGGCTGTCGGGCACCCTGGCCCGGGAACACGCCTACGCGACCCGGCTCACCCGGCTCCTGGACGCGCTGCACCTCCTGTCCGGCGCGCAGCTGCCCGCCGCCCGCACGGGCGCCGACGCGGCCCCGGACAAGGAACGCGCCGCCCTCGGCGTCGGCGCCGCCCGCGCCGGGGCGCTCCTGGAACGCCAGCTGACCCTCGCCCGGACCCGGGCCCACTCCGCCGCCCTCCAGGCGCTGGGCTCCTCCCGCTTCCACGCGGTCGCCGACGCCGTGGCGCTGCTCGCCTCGGAGGTGCCGCTCGCCGCGGCGGCCGCGGCCCCGGCCGGGGAGATGCTGCACGGCCCCGCCGACCGGGCCGAGCAGCAGCTGCGGGACACGGTGGCGGCGCTCCCCTCGGGCCGGGCGGCCGAGCCGTACAACGAGGCGCAGGACGCGCCCTGGCAGCGCGCCCGGCTCCTCCTGCGGCTCCACCGGTACGCCCACGAGGTGGTGCGGGGCGCCCCCGATCCGCTGCTGGCCGCGCCGGGGCGGGCGCTCGATCTGCACCGGGACGCCTCGGAGGCGGCCGCCGCGGCGGCCTCGGCGGCCCGCACCCCGCGGATCGCCCCGGCCACCGCGTACGCCCTGGGGGTGCTCCACGCGGACCAGCGCCATGCGGTGGAGGCGGCCCGCGGGATGTTCCGGACGAGCTGGCCGTACGCCGTGGCGGCCGCGACCGCGCCATGAGCGGCGACGGGAAGCCGGCGCGCGCCGGGAACGGGAGGGCGACGCACAAGAACGGGAAGCCCGTGCGCGCCGCCGGATGCGTGCTGTGGCGGCGCACGGACTCCGGCGGCCTGGAGGTCTGCCTCGTGCACCGGCCCCGTTACGGCGACTGGTCGCACCCCAAGGGCAAGCTGAAGCGCGGCGAGGCGGCGCTGGACGGGGCCCGGCGCGAGGTCATGGAGGAGACCGGGCAGAGCTGTGTGCCCGGCGCCGCGCTGCCCGCGGTCCACTACACCGTGGGCGGCCGCCCCAAGGAGGTCCTCTACTGGGCGGCCGAGGCGACGGGCGGCTCCTTCCTGCCCGGCGACGAGGTCGACGCGGTCCGCTGGCTCGCCCCGGCGGCGGCCCGGACCCGCCTCACCCAGGAGCGCGACCGGGAGCTGCTGGACGCCCTGCTCGCGGCCCTGGCGGACACGCCCGGCCCCTGACCCGGCCGGAACCGCACCGTCCTGCACGGTTCACCTCCCGTTCACTCTCCCCCGTAGGCCGCTTCACCTGTTCTGCCTAACTTCGTCAGTGCACGGTGCACGGCGCGACAGCCCAGCACCCCACCCAACGCACGCCGTCGTGAGAACCAACAAGACCTCGGCGGCTCCTGGAAGGAACACCCGAAAGTGAAGCTTCAGCGCAAGAACCGGCTTCGTGCCACCGCGCTCGGTGCCCTCGCCGTCTCCGGCGCCCTGGTCCTCACGGCGTGCGGTTCTGACGACAACAGCGGCGGCTCGACCGGCGGCAACGGTGGGAAGACCAGCGCCGCGTCGAACATCAAGTGTGACGACGCCAAGGGTCAGCTGCCCGCCTCCGGCTCCAGCGCGCAGAAGAACGCCATGGACGTCTGGGCCAAGAACTACATGGCCGGCTGCGACGGCGTCGAGATCAACTACAAGTCCTCCTCCTCGGGTGAGGGCATCGTCGCCTTCAACCAGGGCACCGTCGGCTTCGCCGGCTCCGACTCCCCGCTGAAGCCGGAAGAGGTCGCCGAGTCGAAGAAGATCTGCAAGGGCGGCCAGGGCATCGGCCTCCCGATGGTCGGCGGCCCGATCGCCATCGGTTACCACCTGGAGGGTGTCGACAGCCTCGTGCTGGACGCCCCCACCCTCGCCAAGATCTTCGACGGCAAGATCACGAAGTGGAACGACCAGGCGATCGCCAAGCTGAACAGCGGCGCCAAGCTTCCGGACAAGGCGATCCAGCCCTTCCACCGCTCCGAGGACTCCGGCACCACGCAGAACCTCGGCAAGTACCTCGGCGCCGCGGCCCCGAGCGACTGGAAGTACGAGGCCGAGAAGAAGTGGCCGGCCCCCAAGGGCCAGGCCGCGTCCGGCTCCTCCGGTGTCGCCGCCCAGGTGAAGCAGGTCGACGGCGCGATCGGCTACTTCGAGCTGAGCTACGCCACCTCGCAGTCGATCTCCACCGTCGACATCGCCACCGGCGGCTCCGCCCCGGTCAAGGCCACCTCGGAGAACGCCTCCAAGGCCATCGCCGCCGCCAAGATCACGGGCACCGGCAAGGACCTGTCGCTGGAGCTCGACTACACGACCAAGGCCGAGGGCGCGTACCCGATCGTCCTGGTCACGTACGAGATCGTCTGTGACAAGGGCAACAAGGCCGAGACCCTCCCGACGGTCAAGTCCTTCCTGAACTACACCGCCAGCGACGAGGGCCAGAAGCTCCTCACCGAGGCCGGCTACGCGCCGATCCCGGCCGAGATCAACGCCAAGGTCCGCGAGACGATCGCCTCCCTCTCGTAACACCCCGCGCCCCGCGCACGTACCACCAGCCACACCCGGCGGACCGGTCCGGTACACCCTTCCGGACCGGTCCCGCCACCACCCATCCGGTGCACCGCCGCCAGGGGAGCCAGCCGCTCCCCCACCACAGACCGGAAAGACCATGGCTTCCACCACACCGATAGACACGCCGCCGGCCCCGCCGGTGGCGCGCAAGCGCGCCGGGACCTCGTCCGGGCGCGTGGGCGACAAGGTCTTCCTGGGCCTCTCCCGGGGCTCGGGCATCCTGCTGCTCGTGATCATGGCGTCGATCGCCGTGTTCCTGACCTACCGCGCCTCGATCGCCGTCTCCAAGAACGAGGGCAACTTCCTCACCACGTTCGACTGGAACCCGGCGGGCGACCCGCCGGTCTTCGGCATCGCGGTCCTCCTCTTCGGCACGCTCGTCAGCTCCGTCATCGCGATGGCCATCGCCGTCCCGGTCGCCGTCGGGATCGCCCTGTTCATCTCGCACTACGCACCGCGCAAGCTGGCCACCCCGCTCGCGTACGTCGTCGACCTGCTCGCCGCGGTCCCGAGCATCGTGTACGGCATCTGGGGCGCACTCGTCCTGGTGCCCTACCTCGAGGGCACGAACCTCTGGCTCGACCAGTTCTTCGGCTGGACGTACGTCTTCGAGAAGACCGAGCTGGGCGTCGCCCGCTCCCTCTTCACCGTCGGCATCCTGCTGGCGATCATGATCCTGCCGATCGTGACCAGCGTCAGCCGCGAAGTCTTCCTCCAGGTCCCCCGGATGAACGAGGAGGCCGCGCTCGCCCTGGGCGCCACCCGCTGGGAGGTCATCCGCCTCTCGGTGCTGCCCTTCGGCCGCTCCGGCGTGATCTCCGCCTCGATGCTGGGCCTGGGCCGCGCGCTCGGCGAGACGATGGCCGTCGCCACGGTCCTGTCGCCGAGCTTCATCATCTCCGCGCACCTGCTCAACCCGGGCGGCGGAACCTTCGCCCAGAACATCGCCGCGAAGTTCGACGAGGCCAACGAGTTCGGGCGGGACGCCCTGATCGCCTCGGGTCTCGTGCTCTTCGTCCTCACCCTGCTGGTCAACGGCGCGGCCCGGCTGATCATCGCCCGCCGCAAGGAATACTCGGGGGCCAACGCATGAGCCAGGCAGCCAACACCGGCATCCAGGAGCGGCCCGCCCAGGCGGCGCCCGCCCGTGCGACCAGCCTGAGCAGCCGGGCGCTCCCCCGCTGGGCCCCCTTCGGCTTCGCCGCCGTCGCCGTCGTGCTGGGCGTGGGCACCGGAATCGCGGCCGGCTGGCAGAGCCGCACCCAGTGGGGCCTGGTCTCCGCCCTCCTCTTCCTCGTCATCTCGTACGTCGCCACCTCGGTCGTCGAGAACCGCCGCCAGGCCAAGGACCGGCTCGCGACCAGCGTCGTCTGGGTCTGCTTCCTGCTGGCGGTCGTGCCGCTCGCCTCGCTGCTGTGGACGACGGTCAGCCGCGGCGCGGAGCGCCTCGACGGCTACTTCCTGACCCACTCCATGGCCGGTGTGCTCGGCTCCGAGCCGACCGGCGGCGTCTACCACGCGCTGATCGGCACCCTGGAGCAGGTCGGCATCGCCACCCTGATCTCCGCCCCGGTCGGCATGCTGACCGCCGTCTACCTGGTGGAGTACGGCAGGGGCGCGCTGGCCAGGGCCGTGACCTTCTTCGTCGACGTCATGACGGGCATCCCGTCCATCGTCGCGGGTCTCTTCATCCTGTCGATCATGCTGATGACCAAGACCCAGCCGTCGGGGCTGATGGGTGCGCTGGCACTCGCGATCCTGATGATGCCGGTCGTGGTCCGCTCCACCGAGGAGATGCTGAAGCTCGTACCGAACGAGCTCCGCGAGGCCTCCCTCGCCCTCGGCGTCCCGAAGTGGCGCACCATCCTGAAGGTGGTCCTGCCGACCGCGATCGGCGGCATCACCACCGGTGTGATGCTCGCGATCGCCCGTATCGCCGGTGAGACCGCGCCGATCATGCTGCTGGTCTTCGGCAGCCAGCTGATCAACCCCAACCCCTTCCAGGGCGCACAGTCCTCGCTCCCCTTCTACATCTGGGAGCAGTACCGGGTCGGCACCGACCAGTCGTACGACCGTGCCTGGGCCGCCGCGCTGGTCCTGATCGCCTTCGTCATGATCCTCAATCTGGTGGCCCGCGGCATCGCCCGCTGGAAGGCCCCGAAGACCGGCCGCTGACCGCGGCACGAAAGAAGCAGTGATTCCGATGGCCAAGCGCATCGACGTCAGCGGACTGTCCGCCTACTACGGCTCCCACCTCGCCATCGAGGACATCTCGATGACCGTGGAGCCCCGCTCCGTGACCGCCTTCATCGGCCCGTCCGGCTGCGGCAAGTCCACCTTCCTGCGCACCCTGAACCGCATGCACGAGGTCACCCCCGGCGGCCGCGTCGAGGGCAAGGTGCTGCTGGACGACGAGAACCTCTACGGGCCGAACGTCGACCCGGTCACCGTGCGCCGCACGGTCGGCATGGTCTTCCAGCGCCCGAACCCGTTCCCCACCATGTCGATCTTCGACAACGTCGCGGCGGGCCTGCGGCTGAACGGCTCGTACAAGAAGAGCGAGCTCGCCGAGGTCGTCGAGAAGTCGCTGCGCGGCGCGAACCTCTGGAACGAGGTCAAGGACCGGCTGAACAAGCCCGGCTCCGGCCTCTCCGGCGGTCAGCAGCAGCGTCTGTGCATCGCCCGCGCGATCGCCGTCGAGCCCGACGTGCTGCTGATGGACGAGCCGTGCTCCGCGCTCGACCCGATCTCCACCCTCGCCATCGAGGACCTGATCGGCGAGCTGAAGGAGCGCTTCACGATCGTCATCGTGACGCACAACATGCAGCAGGCGGCCCGTGTCTCGGACCGCACCGCGTTCTTCAACCTCGCGGCGGTCGGCAAGCCCGGCAAGCTCATCGAGATCGACGAGACGGAGCGGATCTTCTCCAACCCGTCCGTCCAGGCCACCGAGGACTACATCTCGGGCCGCTTCGGATAGCCGATCCACCCCGGTGGTACGGAACCCGGCCCGCCCGGACCCGTACCGCCCGGTGGTACGGACCCCGGCCCGCGCCGGTTCCGTACCGCCCCCCGCAGACGGCCTTGAGGTGCTGCATGGCGGTGCCACCACAAGGCGAAGGGGCCGCCCCCGCTCCCCGCGAAGGGAGTGGGGGCGGCCCCGTGTGCGTCCGCGTCGCGCGGGGCGACGGCCGTCAGCCGAAGAGCAGGTAGACGATCCCGTAGCTCGCGGCGGCGACCAGTGCCGCGGCCGGCATCGTGATGAACCAGCCCATGATGATGTTCTTGGCGACGCCCCAGCGGACCGCGTTGACCCGCTTCGTGGCACCCACACCCATGATCGCGGAGGTGATCACATGCGTCGTGGAGATCGGCGCGTGGAACAGGAACGCCGAACCGAACATGATCGACGCGCCCGTCGTCTCGGCGGCGAAGCCCTGCGGCGGGTCCAGCTCGATGATCTTCCGGCCGAGCGTCCGCATGATGCGCCACCCGCCGGCGTACGTACCCAGCGAGAGCATCATCGCGCAGACCAGCTTCACCCAGACCGGGATCGGGTCGCTCGGGCTCTCGACATCGGCGATGACCAGGGCCATCACCACGATGCCCATCGTCTTCTGCGCGTCCTGGAGGCCGTGGCCGAGCGCCATGCCCGCGGCCGAGACCGTCTGCGCTATGCGGAAGCCTCGCTTGGCCTTGTGCGGGTTGGTCTTCCGGAACATCCACATGATCGCGACCATCACCAGGTAGCCGACGACCAGACCGATGACCGGCGAGACGAACATCGGGACGACGACCTTGTCGATCACCCCGTCCCAGTGCACCAGCGTCCCGCCCGCGAGCGCCGCGCCCACCATGCCGCCGAACAGGGCGTGCGAGGAGGAGGACGGCAGTCCGAAGTACCAGGTGACCAGGTTCCAGATGATCGCGCCGACGAGCGCCGCGAAGAGGATGCCCATCCCCTTGGAGCCCTCGGGCGTCGCGATCAGGCCCTCGCTGACGGTCTTGGCGACCCCGCTGCCGAGGAACGCGCCCGCGAGGTTCATCACAGCGGCCATCGCCAGCGCCGCACGCGGGGTGAGCGCACGGGTGGAGACGGAGGTGGCGATGGCGTTCGCCGAGTCGTGGAAGCCGTTCGTATACGTGAAGCCGAGCGCGACCCCGATGGTCACGATCAGCGCAAAGGTGTCCACGGTGGTCAGGACTCCTTGACCGCGATGGTCTCCACCGTGTTGGCGACGTGCTCGAACGCGTCGGCCGCCTCTTCCAGCACGTCGACGATCTGCTTCAGCTTCAGCACCTCGATGGCGTCGTACTTGCCGTTGAAGAGGTGGGCGAGCAGCTTGCGGTGGATCTGGTCGGCCTGGTTCTCCAGACGGTTGACCTCGATCCAGTACTCGGTGAGATTGTCCATGGTCCGCAGGCCGGGCATCGCCTCGGCGGTCAGCTCGGCCGCCCGCGCCAGGACCTCGATCTGCTGCGCGATGCCATTGGGGAGTTCCTCGATCTGGTAGAGCACGACCAGGTCGACGGCCTCCTCCATGAAGTCCATGATGTCGTCGAGCGACGACGCGAGGTTGTAAATGTCCTCACGGTCGAACGGCGTGATGAAAGAGGAGTTCAGCTGGTGGAAGATCGCGTGGGTGGCATCGTCCCCCGCGTGCTCCGCTGCCCGCATGCGCTCCGCGATCTCGACTCGGGAGGCAGAGTCCGCCCCGAGCAATTCCATCAGGAGTTTCGAGCCCGTGACGATGTTGTCCGCGGAAGCGGAGAACATGTCGTAGAAGCTCGTCTCCCTGGGGGTCAGACGAAAGCGCACGTGGGGTCCTCGGATGCTTTGGATTCGGTCAGGCTGATGCTAGGCGCATCATCCGGCCACGGCTAACCGGCGTTCTTCAGTGTCGCGCATCGGACACTGTGATCAGCACGGACCCCCGGTCACGTTTCAGATGAATTCGTTAGGATATACCCACCAGGGGTATGTATACGTCAGGGCAAAGGGAAAACGGGAGGCAGTAATGACCACGACCGAGACCACCGTGACCGCAGCGGAGACGGAATCCCCGGTCACCGATCACGACCAGGGCATACACGGTTATCACCACCAGAAGGCCGAGCACCTCAAGCGGCTGCGCCGGATCGAGGGCCAGATCCGCGGCCTTCAGCGCATGGTCGACGAGGACGTGTACTGCATCGACATACTGACCCAGGTCTCGGCGTCCACGAAGGCCCTCCAGTCCTTCGCCCTCCAGCTGCTGGAGGAGCACCTGCGGCACTGTGTCGCCGACGCCGCGGTCAAGGGCGGCGAGGAGATCGACGCCAAGGTCGAGGAGGCCACCAAGGCCATCGCCCGGCTGCTCCGCACCTGACGAGGGGGTGCCCGCCCGGGCACAGCCCCGCGTTCACCCCCGGTGGTCGCCGTGCCGGGGGCCGGCGGACCGCTCGGCGGCCGCGTGGACGTCGAGCACCTCGTCGATCCGGGCCGCGCTGAGCCGTTCCCCGATGGCGGCCGCCGCGGCGATCATCAGCTCGCCGCAGAGCTCGATCTCGGCGAGGGCCACATGGTCGGACACCGTACGCGTGCCGAGCGTCACCACGTCACCACTCACCTCTCACTGCCGCCGCGGGCTTCCCAGCCTAGGGAGCGGACCTCGCTCCGCGCATGGCACGGACGGACCATTTCCCCGCTCCGGCATGCCTAGGTGTTCCGGCCCGGGTTCCGCTCCGGTCCGCCGGGCCTACCGCTCCCGGATCCGTCCCGTGTAGATGTCGCCGCCGTCCGGCAGCCGCACGGAGACCGGGACCCCGAAGCCGAACAGCAGCGTCGTCGACACCACCTCCACGGCCGGGCCCTCCCCCGTGAAGTCGAAGCGGTGGCGCACCTTGCGCAGCCGCCCCTGGTCGTCGAGGTACGCGTCGAACGGCACCTCGTCCGTGCTGAACCCTTTCGCCGCCGCGGCCAGCGCCCCCCGCGAGCCCGGCCCGGCCCGCCGCGCGGCCAGCGCCAGGTCCGCCGTCCCCCGGTAGTGCCGCACAGGAGCCCCGGCGAGCTCCGTCCGCCCCACGTACGTCACCCGCCGCGCACCGAGCAGCAGCTCGGCGGCGGCCATCGGGTCGGTGGCCCCGCCGGTGACGAGATTGCCGTCGGCCAGGGCCGTGGTGTCGACCCTGACCCATTTGCCGGCGGGCACCCCGGCACCCCGGTTCTTCATGTACAGCGCGCCGGGCGCCAGCAGCTCGGTGATCGGCAGGTGCTCGTCCGCACCTGCGGCGTCCCTCGGCAGCACGACGGTGAGCCGCCCCGTGCCGGTACGGAAGTCGTACACGCCCCGGCCCCGGATCGTCACCCGTGTGCCGCCCGCCGCCGTCTCCATCGACGTACGCACCTCGGCGGTCCCGGCCCCCGCCCCGGCGGGGTCACTACCGGTCACCGCCGCCGTACCCGTACCGCTCGCCGTCGCGGCGAGGACCGCGGCCGCGCGGCGCACCGCGTCGAGGGAGCCGGAGCCGCCCTGCTCGTCGGCCACGGCACCGCCACCACCGCCCGAGCATCCGGAGGCCGCCGCCATCACCCCCACCACGGCCAGGGCGCAGACAGCGCGCGCCCCGCTCCCGCACCCGTGCCGCCGCACCGCCATCGCCTGCCAACCCCCAACGCCGTCACACCTGCCCGAGAGGCCCGTCCGTCCGGATAACGACGCCCCGTGTCCCCCGTCACGCCGCCCTCCCGGGGCACACCTCCCGGGGGGAGCGGCCAGTACCGTGGTCGGGTGCATGACCGACACATCGAAGAGGTCCCGCCCACCGCCCCCACCGCCACGTCCACCGGGCACGATCCCGTCACCGTGGAACGCGGCTCCTTCTGCATCGCACGCTGCCCCTGCGGCTGGTCGGGACCGGCCCGCCGCTCCCGCGACCGGGCCCGCACGGACGTCGCGGAACACCTCGCCGCCCCCTGACCCCCGATCCCCCACCGGTTCCCTTCCCGGCCTCCGCCCCCCACCGTGACCTCGGAGATCCGATGAACCTGCCTCTTCCGCCCGCCCGCCGCACCCTGCTCACCGCGGGCGCCGCGGCGGCGCTCGCCGGTGTCGCCACCGCCTGCGGCGCCCCCGCCCCGGGCGGCACGGACGACACCGGTGGCCCCGGCAGCCCTACCGGCAGCACCAGCGGGCGCCCCTCCGCCACGACGAAACCCTCCCCCTCGGGCCGGGCGGACTGGCCGGCCCTCGCCAGGAGCCTCGACGGCAGCCTCGTACGGCCGCAGGACGCCGCGTACCGGACCGCCCGGCAGCTCTACAACACCAGGTTCGACGCACTGAAACCGGCCGCCGTCGCCTACGTCCGGCACGAGGCCGACATACGCGAGTGCCTGTCCTTCGCCCGCCGCACGGCCACCCCCGTCGCCATCCGCAGCGGCGGCCACTCCTACGCGGGCTGGTCGAGCGGGACCGGACGGCTCGTCATCGACGTGTCCTCGCTGAACCGGGTGGCCGCGGACGGCGCGATGGGCGCGGGCGCCAAGCTCGTCGACGTCTACCAGGGCCTGGCCCGCAGCGGGCTGACGATACCCGGAGGTTCGTGCCCCACCGTCGGCATATCCGGCCTCACCCTCGGCGGCGGCCACGGCGTCGCCTCCCGCGCGTACGGCCTGACCTGCGACAGCCTCACCTCGGCAACCCTGGTCACGGCCGACGGCACGACCCTGACCACGGACGCCGAACGCCACCCGGACCTCTTCTGGGCGCTGCGCGGCGCGGGCAACGGCAACTTCGGCGTGGTCACCGAGCTCCGTTTCCGGACCCGCCCGATGTCGCCGACCGTGATCGCGTACATGACGTGGCCGTGGTCGCGCGCCGGGTCCGTCGTCCGGGCCTGGCAGGAGTGGGGCCCGTCCCAGCCCGACGAGATATGGTCCTCCGCGCATCTGGACGCCGGACCGGCGGGCGCGGACCCGACCGTGTCGGTCGCCGCTTTCAGCCTGGGCACGTACGGCGACCTGCAGAACGCCGTGGACCGCCTCGCCGACCGGATCGGCGCCCCGGCCTCCTCGGTCTCGCTGCGCCGCCGCGGCTACCAGGACGCGATGCTCGGGTACGCGGGCTGCTCGGGCATCAGCGACGCGCAGTGCCACCTGCCGGGGACGACGCCCGGCCGCACGCCCGAGGGCACGCTCCGGCGCGAGACGTACGCCGCCGCCTCCGACTTCTACGACCGCTCGCTGTCCCCGGCGGGGGTCCGGGCGCTGCTCGACCGGGCCGAGGCGTTCACCCGGATCACGGTGGCGCAGGGCGGCGGGTCCGGTTCGGTCACGCTCACGGCGCTGGGCGGGGCGGTCAACCGGGTCCCGCCCGGGGCGACGGCCTTCGTCCACCGGGGCTCGCGGATGCTCGCCCAGTACATCGGCGCCTGGGACCCCGGGACGGCGGGCGACACCCAGCAGGACTGGCTGAAAAACACCCATGCGGTGATGCGCCGTCATGCGTCGGGAGCGGCTTACCAGAACTACAGCGACCCGACGCTGACCGACTGGCGCCGGGCCTACTACGGCTCGGCGGCCGACCGCCTCACCACGCTGAAGAAGCGGTACGACCCCGAGCGCCTCTTCTCCTACCCGCAGGCACTCTGACGGCGAGCGGGCCACCGGGCGGGCCAGGGCTGGCGGTCCGGGGCGAGCAGGCCCACACGGCGGCCGGCGGTCCGAAGGCGAGCAGGCCCACTCAGCGGTCGGCGGTCCGGGGCGAGCAGGCCCACTCAGCGGCCGGCCGACGGTCCGGGGGCGGGCGGCCTACGCGGCCAGGTCCTTCTCACCGCTCCCGCCGCAGGCACCCGGCCGCGGCTCGGGAATCCCGAACGTCCCGGCCCGGCCCCCGGCCGCGGTCACCGGCTCCGGCCGCCGCGACCGTACGAGCCGGCCGAGCCGCTCTGACCGCGAGACCGCCGCCACCAACGGCGTCAGCAGCATCCCGGCCAGCGGGGCGAGCAGCAGGGCGACCGCCGTACCGAGCGCGAAACCGCCGATGACGTCGGTCGGGTAGTGGACACCCATGTAGACCCGGCAGAAGCCCTCCAGCACGGCGAGCCCGATCGCGGCGATGCCGAACTTCCGGTTGGCCACGAAGAGGCCGACGCCCAGCGCCATCGCCATCGTGGCGTGGTCGCTGACGAAGGAGAAGTCGTTCTTCCCGGTGACCAGGACCTCCAGCCCCTGATGGTCCCGGAACGGCCGGGGGCGCTCGACGAACCCGCGGATCGGGATGTTGACCAGGAGCGCGATCCCGGCCGCGAGCGGCGCCCAGACGATTCCGGCGACGGCCGCGACCGAGTCGTCGGCCGTACCGCGGCGGCGCACGCTCCACCAGCACCACAGGACCACCAGGACGAGCCCGAGCAGGATGCCGTACTCTCCGACGAACTCCATGACCCGGTCGAACCAGGCGGGAGCGGACTTCGCGAGTCCGTTGATGTCGTAGAGCAGGCTGACGTCGGGGTTCGACCCATCGACTGCGAGTCCAGCCATCTGCTGCGGCCCCTTGCCTTGTCTGCTGCCGCGGGCACACCCGTGCGCACCGCTTTGACGAACCCCCGTGTCGGTTCGATTCCGGCCGCCGTCGCACGATCACATGCGTCGATACGCCGTCAGCCCGGTCCTCCCAGGGAACGAGGCCCCTGGTGCGTGTGTTCCACTCTCCACCGAATGATCACCATGACGTTATCGAAGAGAGACTCATCGCCGCAGCTCAGGGCCCAGGCTTCACGGAGAGTTCCGGCCATCGCCGTCATCCCGCCATGCCACCCGGACCGCTCATGCCCCGGAATCGTTCCTCGGAAGGGCCGCGGCCCCGTCCTTGGTCACACGCGTCGCACCGAAGTAGTCCGGCGCGTCGATCTTGTCGAAGCGGATCACGGCCCCGGTGTACGGAGCGTTGATCATGTACCCGCCCCCTACGTAGATCCCCACGTGGTGGATGGCCCGCGAATTGGACAGGTCGTTCGAGAAGAACACCAGGTCCCCGGGGAGCAGCTCGTCCCTGGAGGGGTGCGGCCCGGCGTTGTACTGGTCGTTCGCCACCCGGGGCAGCTCGATGTCCACCGTCCGGTACGCGGCCTGGGTCAGCCCGGAGCAGTCGAACCGCCCGTTCTGCTCGGGCGTTCCGTTGCCGCCCCAGAGATACGGCGTGCCGAGCTTCTTCTGCGCGAAGTAGATCGCCCCGGCCGCCTGCTGCGAGGGCTGCACCCGGCCGACGGGGCGGGCGAAGCTCTTCTCCAGGCTCCGGATGATGGTGACGTAGTTCTGCGTCTCCGAGATGCCCGGAACGCCACCGGACTTGATCACCCGGTACGCCCCCGCGTTGTACGCGGCCAGCATGTTGTCCGTCGGGTCGCCCGGCACCTTCTTCACGTAACCGGCGAGCTCGCAGTCGTACGACGCGGCGGACGGGATGGCGTCGGCCGGGTCCCACACGTCCCGGTCGCCGTCACCGTCCCCGTCGATGCCGTGACCGGCCCAGGTGCCCGGGATGAACTGGGCGATGCCCTGCGCGGCGGCGGCGCTCTGCGCACGCGGGTTCCACCCGCTCTCCTGGTAGAGCTGGGCGGCGAGCAGGGCGGGGTTGATCGCGGGACAGAGGTTGCCCCACTTCTCCACCAGCCCCTGGTACTTCGCGGGCACGGCCCCCTTGGCCAGCGCGACGGCTCCGCCACCGGCCCCGAGACCCGCGGCGGCCGAGTACGTACCGACGACGAGCAGCGCCACGAAGCACATGGCGCTGCCCGCAGCGATGCCACCGATCACCCAGAATTTCCGCACCCCTCAACCATCCCCCATCCGGGACGTGTTCATGGGCGGTTTCGACGGTGTGTACGAGTAATCCGCGTCATGCGCGGCCCATCCGTACTCCGCTCCGGCGCACGGAGCCACGGGGCGGGCGCACCGGGTGCACCGACCGGAACAACCGGCGCACCCGACCCGCGCATGACCGTCAGGAAGCCCCGTCGGACCAGTGGTCCGAGCGGACATTGGGGCTCGGCAGCGGGTACACGCCCTTGTACGCCGGCCCGTTCGGCACGGACGAGGACTCGGCGACCTTCGACTCCTTCACACACGGGGTGTCGGCCTCGAAGAAGACCTGGCCCTTGGCGCGCACGCTCACGCTGAGGCCGAAGCCGTCCTTCGTCACCGCGTAGACCGCCGGGAACTCGGTGTCCTTGTTCTTCGCGCGGATACGGAAGTCGCTCGCCCGCCAGGCCTGCTCGACCTGGTCCAGGAAGTCCTGCCTGCGCTCCGCGGACACGACCGTCATGACGGTGCGTCTGCGGGTCACGTCGCAGCTGCCCCTGGTCGTCGGACCGTGCGCCCACTCCACCTCGGGGTCGATCTTCTTCAGTACGTCGTCGAGCATGCCGTCGGCCCGGTCGGCGGCCTCCTGCATGTCCATCTTGTTCCCCTTGGTGCCTTCGGTGCTGGTCGTCGTGGTCGAGGTGTTCGCGTCGGCCTGCGGCTGCGCCTTCTCGCTGCCGCAGGCGGACAGTGCGAAGCCGACGGCCAGAGCCACCGCCACGATCTGGAACCTTCGGCTCATCGGTACTCCTCAATCTTGAGCCGGTCGGCGTGCCCGGACACGATAAGAGCAATGCTGTCGGCGGAGACGGCGTCCCGCGACGGGGTGAAGTAGTTGGAGTGCGAATCGAAGCTCATGGGCTTGCCCGGGTCCACCGGGAACCGCCTCGCCCCGAACGCCTTGCTCGCCGGGTCCTTCCCGAACCAGAGGTCGTCGTCGCCCGGGTCGGCCAGGTCGCCGGCGATGTAGGAACCGAGCGGTCCGCCCAGGACCATCCCGATCCCGCCCACGACCACCTGGGTCTTGGACGGCAGCTTGGTGACCGGGTCGTTGGCCGCCGCGCCCACGAAGACGTGGTCGGCACCGACCCCGAGGTCGACGGCCCGGTCCACGCCCACCCCGGGGCTGCCGACGAGGATGATGTCGTCCACCCCGGGAATCCCGCCGAGATGCTTGGCGGCGGCACCGACGGTGCGCGAGCCGTAGGAGTGCCCGATGGCCGTGATGTGCGGGTCCTTGCTCTGGTTGGTCGCGACGACTCCGCTCATGAAGTCGTTGTACGCCGCGCCGCCCACCTCCGCACGCTTGGTGCCCGCGACCGCCAGGCTCTGCAGCCCGTCCGGCGTCTGCGGGGCGTCGTAGCCGAGCCAGACGATCGCGGCGCTGGACGGGTCGTACCCCTGGGCGCCGATCGCGGTGTCCTGGGCCCGCTTGAGGCCGCTCTTCGCGAACTCCTCGTCGAGGGCGGTGTTCAGGCCCGGCACGTAGGCCGACACGTTCTTCGAGGTGTCGGGGTTGCCGTACGAGACGATCGCCCGCCCGTTGCCCTCGTCGCTGATGCCGATGAGGTACATCGGGGGCTGGCTGCCCTCGTCGAGCTTCCGCTGGATCTCCTTCAGCCCGGCCAGCTGGTTCTTCGACGTCTTGTCCGTCTGACCCTCCAGCTTCTGGATCAGGTTCGGCAGGTTCCGGCGGTTCGCCGCGTCCCGGTCCGCCACCGGAATGCCGTCCAGCATGCCGATCTTGTCCGGGAGGAGCTCCAGGTAGCGGTCGCGCTGCTCCTGCGTCAGCCCCTTCCACCAGTACGTGCGGCCGGCGGCGGTGCCGTTTCGCGGGATGCGCTCGTCGAGGTACTGCCGCTCCCCGTCCCGTACCGCCGACTCGACGCGGGTGCCCGAGCCGGGCAGCCCGGTGAGCGCGCTGCCGCCCCCGCCGGAGCCCTTGGCGACCTGCCAGGCGGCGTTGATGAACTTGCCCTTGCCCCACTGGTCGCCGCCCTTGTTCGCGGCCTGGGCGTACTGGTCGACGACGTTGCGGGCGGTGTCGACGGGGTGCGCGATGGTGTCGATGGCGCCGTTGATGTCACCCATCAGCCCGTCGTCGCCGACGACGCCGGTGAGAAAGTCGCCGTTCGGGCGGGGCTCGTAGTCCGAGATCACGGGTTGTCTACCCGCGTTGACTCCTACAGAAGAACCGCCACTCGCATCCGAACCACCAGCCCCACCGGAACCATCGGCCCCGCCGGACCCGGCCGAGCCACCGGAACCGCCCGAGCCGCCGGCCGCGGAGCCGCCCGACCCCGACCCACCGGAGCCGGACCCCCCGGAACCGGAACCACCCGAACCCGAGCCCGATCCAGAACCCGAGCCCGAGCCCGAACCACCGGTCACGGTCGCACCTTCGGTCCCGGCACCGGAACCGTCACCGCTGCCGCCACTCCCGTTCCCGCCGTTCGCACCGTTCCCGCCGTTCCCGCCGTTTCCTCCGTGGTTGCCGTCGGCGACGGCAGAGGGCGGCGGGCAGGCACTCCCGGTCAGCTGGCAGACGGCGTTCTGGAGCTGGCCGGACACCTGTGCGCCGATCCCCGTGGCCACGAGCGCGCCGATGAGGGCGACGACCACCAGGACCATGCCCAGGTACTCCATCGCGGTCTGGCCGTTGTCCCGACGCCACTTGAGCAGCCGCGCGAAGTCGTACCTCTGGTGCTCCACGCGCTGCTCGGGAGCGAGCCCGAACCACGCGCGGGACCGCGCCCGGCACAGCAGTACGAGAACGAGTACCGGGAGCACGAGCTGGGTCACGCCCCGGCCGTCCTCCGCGTCGTTCAACGTGGCCAGCGCCCCGAGCGTGAGCCAGGCGTGCACGGCCAGCAGCCCGCGCCAGACCCAGACACCCCCGGTCCGCAGACGCAGCGACAGCACGAACCCGACGATGCCGGGCAACGAGGCGTACAGCACCATGCCCAGCAAATGCCCGTCGACCGCATCGACGGACGAAGCCACGAGCAGCGCGTCGAACGCACCGACGACCGTGACGACGAAGAGCAACCGGACGAGAATCAGCACGGCTTGCAGGGGGCGTGACAGTGACTGTCTGCCGGAACGGCCCTCGGCGGCGCCCAGGTCAGCACCGCCCGGTACCGCTAGTTCTCGTATGCCAGACACGGCGAGTCTCCCCAGCTTTGTGAGTGGGTGCAGCGACAGTTCCCCCCGGTATCCGTATGCGACCACAACACCCCAGGGCCCGGCATGGGCCCTGGGACCCAATGCCGGACTCAATGTCCGACCCGCCCTACCCCATCACCTCACCATTTACCGCCAGTTGGAACACTTCCCCCCTCAAACCCCTTCAGCCTCAGCGGAAGCGGACCAGAAGTCGGAGCGGACGTTGGGACGGGGCAGCGGGTAAACACCGTCGTACGCTGGGCCGTTCGGCGGCGTGGTGGACTCGGCGACATCGGACTCGTCCACGCAGGGACTGTCCACCTCGAAGAACGCCTGACCGGCACCACCGATGATCAAAGCGACGCCAAACCCGTCATTCGTCCTTGCGTAGATGGCTGGACGTTCCCTGTCATTGTTCACCCCCTTGATCTTGTACTCACGCCTCAGCCAGTTACGTTCCACCACCCCCAAAAAACTCCCCCGGCGCGCATCCGAAACGATGGTCATGACCGTGCGCCTACGGGTTACGGTGCAACTTCCCGTAGTTGTGGGGCCATGAGCCCATTGCACGGACGGCTCGATGCCTTGCAGGGTCGCGTCCATGATGCTGTCTGCACGAACCGCCGCTGCTTGCATATCCATGCCGGATCCCTCCTTCCCCTCTGTGCACCCGAAAATCAGAGAGCAGAGCAGCACCGTGATGGAAACTTCCGCACGAAACTTCACCGGTATTCCTCTGCTTTGAGCATCTGAGACTTACCCGCAACAATCAGAGCGATACTGTTGGATGACAAATGATCTCTTTGTGGATCGAAGTATTGGCTGTGCGCATCGAGTGAAATCGGCTTTCCACTGAGCAGGCTCGACCCCTCCCCCACTGGAAACCTTCTCGCGCCGAACGCTTCGCTGGCAGGGTCCCTGCCGAACCACAATTCATCGTCGCCCGGATCCACGGCATCACCTGCCAAGTAGGACATGGCCGGCCCGCCAGACAGCAGACCCATCACCCCTGCGACACTCTGCTTCTTGGACGGAAGCTTGGTCACGGGGTCGTTCTCTGCCGCTCCGACAAAAACGTGATCCTTGCCCACCCCGAGGTCCTCGGCGTGATCCACTCCCACCCCTGGGCTGCCTACCAGGACAATGTCATCAACTCCCGGAATCCCACCACCTCTCTGTGTGGCTGCACCAACCGTTCGGGAGCCGTAGGAGTGGCCAATCGCAGTTAGATGTGAATCTTCGTGCTCATTGGTGGATTTAATTCCGTCCATAAAACTTCTGTATGCCACCCCTCCTCTTTCAGCTCTCTCGTCACCTGCCACTGCGAAGGCTCCGAGCGGATCATCAATCGGTGTTTGTGGCGCATCGTAGCCGAGCCATACAATTGCCGCGCTCGATGGATCGTGCGATTGCGCACCGATAGCTGTATCCCGCGCACGCTTGAGGTCGTTCTTTGCGAAATCCCCATCCAAAGCAGTTCCTAGCCCGGGAACATAGGCCGCCACGTTCCTCGCCGTGTCGGGGTTGCCGAAGGCGACGATCGCTCGGCCGTTGCCCTCGTCGCTGATGCCGAGCAGGTACATCGGGGGCTTGCTCCCCGCCTGCAACTGGCGGTCGATCTCGTGCAGGGCGGCCAGTTGGGTCCTGGACCTGGTGTCGTCCCGTCCTTCCAGTTCGCCCATCAGCAGCTGGAGGTTGTCCCGGTTCGCCGCGTCGCGGACCAGGGACGGAATGCCGTCCAGATTGCCGATCAGGTTCGGGTAGACGGCCAGGTACTCCTCGCGCCGCTCGTCTGTCAGGGCCGCCCACCAGGCCCTCCGTTCGGCAGGGGAGGCATCGCGCGGGATCTCGTCCTTCAGGTAGCCGCGCGCGGCGCCCCGGACCGCGGCCGCGTCGCCCGCCGCGTCCTGCCAGGCGGAATCCGGAACCCCCACCCCCTCCCCGGCCCGCAGTTCCCGCAGAATGCGGGCGTACCGCCAGTCGATCTCGGCCGCCGTGCGCACCGCCTTGGCCACCCGGTCCGCGATGCCCTGCGCCTCCGCCGCCATCGGGTTGGGCCCCACCAGGCCCGAGGGCGCGCGGATTCCGGGGGCCGCGGGCCCCGCCGTCACCGTCCCGCCCGGCAGCGGCGCGTCGTCGAGCAGGGCCTTGCCCGCCGCCGGGTACGTCACCGAACCGTCCGCGTGGACATCGAGTCCCAGCGCTTCGGCGTCCTCCAGCGCATGGTTCAAATCACGCTGTTGAAGCCGCAGTTCGTGGGCCATGCTGTTCAGCGTCGTACGGAGCAGTCCGCACTCGGTGTAGACGTAACCCAGGTTCCGGCTCATCCGGCGCAGCCTGCCGACCGCAGCGGTCGCCGCCTCGCCGTGCTGGGTGGTGCGCAGGCCGTTCAGCAGCTGGTTCTCGATCCGGTCCCGGCCCGCGTCGGCGCGATTGCTCGCCTTCCCCCAGCTGTCGGCCGCGCCCTCCAGTTCGCCGCACTTCAGGTCCCGCAGCTGATCCCAGGTCAGGCTCATCGCGCCACACCCCGTCCCGCCCTGTCCGCCCCATCCGCCCCGTCCGTACCTTTCACGGACATGCGTGCGAAGGCGGACTTCACGGCCTGCTCGGTCTCGCCGTGGATCCGGGCGACCGCGCGCAGCTTCCCCGCGAGCTCCTGGCACTCGGTGCGCGCCGCCTCGAACCTCCGCGTCCATGATTCCCGTACCGCGGCCAGTTCCGCGGGGGCGGTCAGCCCGTCGGTGGCGGCGAGGAGACCCTCGTGCGCGGCCTCAAGCTCCGCCTTCACCGGGCCGAGGTGCGTGTACATCCCGTCCGCCCCACCGGCGGCCCGCAGCCACGGCCCGCCACTGTGCCGCAGCAGACCGCCGCCACCGCCGCCGCCGCTGCCACCACCGCCATCACCGCCACCGTCGCCCGGCCCGCGCACCGCCGGTCCGACCGGTTGCTTCGCCGTCGTCATATCCGTCCACCCCGCTCGTTGTTCGCGAAGCGGCACTGTGCCAAAACGGGCGCCCCGGCGCGGGGGCGGCGCGCACGGATCACCCGAACGGTGGACGATGGCGGCGACCAGGAACTATCCGCCCGCCACGCCCTCGCCGTACGTCCTCGGGTCCTCCGTGGCGAGGCGGCGCAGCGCGACGGCCGCACGGTCCTCGGGGTCGGTCCCGTCCTCCGGGAGGTACCACGCGATGTGCTGCCAGAGCGCGACCTCGCCGTGCCGGCCGATGGTGGGCGCGGTGCGGCACTTGAGGACGACGGCGGTGAGGTCCGGGCGCCCGAAGTCGGTACCGGCCCAGCCGAGCCGCGCACCCCACCGGGTCAGCAGTTCCGGCCGGTCCCGCAGCCCCGCCGCGATCAGCCGTGCGGTCCGGCGGGCCGGCCACGTCCATGTGTGGTCCCGCTCGGCTCGGACGAGCTCGGCGTCGTACGCGGACGCGTCGAAGCGGTACTCGGGCAGCTCGCGCAACGGGGGCGCGAGCGACGGCGCGGCCGGTCTGCTCCAGTCGGACCAGACGACGTGGTCCCCGTCCCGGCGGACCGTGACGTACAGCGCCCCGCAGCAGCCCTCGGTGCAGTACGCCTCCGCGAGCCGCACTTCCCGGGGCTCGGCCGTGGCCCGTAGCGCCCCGCTGTCCACCAGGCTCTCCGGAGAATCCGCGCTGCCCCGGCCGAACGCCTCCGGAACCAGGGGGCGTCCGTCGATCAGGATGCGCGCCTCGACGATGCCCCGTCGCTGCGGATCCAGCACAGCGGGCTCGATCCGCAACCGTCCGGACGTACCGCCGAGGGGCTGACCTGCCAGGTGCCGGGCCCACTCCGCCCTCCGCCCCTCGCCGTCCACCAGAACCGCCCGCCATGCGGGCCGTTCCAGTACGGACTTCAGCGCACCCAGCAACGCCTCGCGCCGCCCCGGCTCCCAGGCCAGCAGGTGGCTCGGGCCACTGTGCAGTTCCTGTGCGACGGACAGCAGGAGCGCGCAGTGGTCGAGGGTGGGCGGCAGTACGGCGGCGTGCGCGACGAACCCTTCGTAGAGGTCGACGGCCGCCGGGCAGAGGCGCACCTGGGACCAGTAGTCATCGACGCTCGACATCCGGCACAGCAACCGCCCCGCCCCCGCCACCAGCCACGTCTCGCCCACTCCGTCCGTCCGCAGGAGTTCCGCGAGCCGGACGGCCTCGGCGACCCGCCTCGCCGGTTCGGGGCCCAGCCCGTCGGCCTCCCGGAGCACCGACTCCAACAGCCGGGGTACGGCCGGCTCCGCCCCGGCGGCGAGCGCGTCGACCAGTTCACGGACCGCCGGGGCACCCGCCCGCTGCGCGAGCCACACCAGCGCCGCGGTCGCCGGGTCTACGGCGTCGAGCGCCTGTACGGCGATGAGGTGGAGGTCCCGCACCTGCCCGAGGACCTTGAGATACGGGACGTCCTCCGGCTCCCCGACCCTGGCGAGAAGGGCGAGCCCGACGCCGACCGCCGACAGGCCGGTCCCTGTTCGGGTCAGGTGACGGGCGAGTGCGCGGGCCCGGCCCGGGTCCTCGATCGGCACCCCGAGGGCCACGTGCAAAACGGAACCGGGCGGGCCGTTCAGTTCGGCGAGGCGCCGGTGGAGTTCGTCGGCGGCACGGCCCGCGTCCGGGGCGGTCAGAAGGGAGGCCAGCAACTCCGCCAGCACCGGGCGGACCGTCCTCCACGATGCCCGGCTCCTACCGGACCGCGGCTCGCCGGGCGGCTCGTATCCCCCTTTGGGGAGCCTGCCGCCGGGCTCGGCGCGGTGAAGACGCAGGGCGTATGCGTACAGCGAGGTCCCGGGATCGAGCGCAACGCGCTCCTGCGGGGCGCTCAACGGGCGGAAAGGGTCTCGATTCCATGAGTCATGCCCGCAGCATGCCAGGACCGCACACCAACCCGCCAACACCTTTCCGCAGCATCACCGCCCGCCCGGACCACCCCCGCAGGCGCGTGTATACCGCGGTATACGCCGGGTGCCTGGGGACCACCCCCGCAGGCGCGGGGACGACGCTTGTTGAGCTGGGGTTTCAGTGAGCGGAGGGGCCATGCTCATTCAGCTGCTTCCGGGGCTCGCCAGCCCAGGCGGGCATCCGCTCCGGCATCTCGACGCCCGCGCATGGCCCTCTCCTCAAGAAGCGGGCCCATCACACCACAAGCGGTGAGCACAGATACATGAGAGTCCCACGCAATCCCTCAGCATCCTTCAGCCCGCAGAGGAGCGAGCGGCGCCGGGACGCACGGGGCTCTCGCTCCGAGCAGCGCCTTTCGTTCCGCCGCGCCATTTCCCGGCCTGCGTCGGCGCAGTCCGCAACGCCTTCGTGTGGGCGTGCAAAGGGGGCGAGGCGGCGTCAGCGGGACGTCAGTGGGGCGTCAGCAGAACGTGAGCGATCCACAGGATGCTTTTCATGTCAAGAGGTCGGAGCAAGCGGTTCGCCGCAGGATTCGGGCCTTGTTTCACGCTCATCCTGGGAGAAGACGATGCGTACGATCCGCACCCGCAAGCACACCGCCGCCCTCGGTGTCGTCACCGCCGTGCTCGCTCTGGCGCTCACCGCCTGCAACGAGGAGGACGGCAGCGCGGCGCCCGCAGGTGGCTCGGACACCAACTCCTCGGCCGCCGCTTCGGCCGGTGGCTCGCAGACCGGTGGGGACGGCGCGAAGGGCTCGGACACCTCGAAGTCCGGCGGCACCGCGCAGAACGCCGGATCGAAGACCGGCTCCTCCTCGGCCGGTGGCTCCTCCTCGACCGGTGGCGGCTCCAAGGACAGCGGCAGCTCCGCCGGTGGCGGCAACACCAGCGACAGCTACGCCTACAAGCACCCGTGCCAGGCCAGTGACCTGTCGATCCGCGTCTACCCCCGCGAGGGCTCGAAGACCCAGCACGTGATCGAGGTCAACAACACCGGTGCCAACTCCTGCGGCCTGAGCTACTTCCCGCAGGTCAGCCTGGGTGCCTCGAACGCCTCGGACCACAGCGGTGACATCACCCCGGCGGTTCCCGGCGGTCTGGGCGGCGCCCCGGCGTACCCGGTCAAGCCGAAGACGGCCGCCATCGCGGTGATCGACCTGAACCCGAAGGGCTCGGGCGGTGTGACCTGGGTCAACGAGATGAACGTGCTGGCCGACGGCGACCACATGGCCAACGCCGACACGCAGAACTTCGAGCTCGGCCCGGACGTCAAGGTGCTGGACCCGAAGCTGGGTCTGTACGAGACCACGGTCGCCGACGCGGTGAAGTCCATGCAGTCCGCGGGCAAGTAACCCCTCGCCGTACCCCGAAGGGCCCGGAACCGCCACGACGCGGTCCGGGCCCTCGGCATGTGCCCGGTCGTCGTATCGACGCGCGGGCGCCGGATGAAGCCGGTCCGGCGTGACGGGCAAGGCCCGGTCCCTGAAGGCCGCTCCTTCCGCACGCCGCCCTCCGCGCCCCGCGCACACCCCTCCCTTCCTCTGTCCTCCCCTCGCCCCGGATGGGCACACAAGTGCTCTTCGCCCGCCGGGAGTTCCGCGACCGGCTCGGCCGGGCAGGCATCCCGCACGAGTGGCACGAGGCCACCGGCGGTCACTTCGTACGCCCCGGCCTTCACGCCTTCCGCCGCGCGCCCCGGGCGGAGCCATCCCCCGCCTCCACGAGGCGTGGCCCGCTCAGCACCCGCCCGCGCGCGCCGTCGTACCCGTACGACACGAACCCCCGGAGGAACCGACCATGCACACCCCCTCGCAGCCGTCGCGCACCCGCCCGAACCGCCGGTCCGCGCTCAAGGCCGGCATGGGTTTCGCCCTGGGCGCCGGTCTGCTGGGCGTCGCCCCCCACGCAGCGGCGGCAGCCTCCGGCCGTCCCGCCTCCGCGCGCCCGGAGGCCCGCCTGCTCCAGACCGGCGCCCCGCTCTGCGAGCAGCCCGGCGACTCGGCGAGCGCCCAGGGCCTCGGCTCCGGCGACCTGGCGATCCCGTACTACCGCGAGCACGACAACACCTGGGGGTACGTGTTCGGCGACGCGTTCCGCGGCATCGCCCAGGCCGACTACCTGGGGTCCCCGGTGATCCTGAACCAGTCGAGTTTCGACGCCTCGGGCGGGACCCCGATCTCGTTCACCTGGGCGATGCCGACCGGTGGCGACGCCCGGCAGTGCTTCGACTACACGCACCGGGCGGACAACGGCCACGGCTTCGAGATCACCCGCATCCCCAACGACTGCATCGAGTTCGGCGGGCGCACGTACATCCAGTACACCTCGGTGGCGCTGTGGGACAACATCCCGGCCGGGTACGACGGCTCGCTGATGTCGGGGGTCGCGTACTCGGACGACTACGGCGTGACCTGGCAGGACTACCCGTACCACTGGGCGGGCGACACCCAGGGCACGAACCAGTCGATGTACGGGATGTGGTCGTTCGCGGGCATCGACCCGGACGGCTGGCTGTACATCTTCTCCAAGCGCTGGAACGGCACCCACACCAACACCGCCGACGGCGGGGCGATCCAGCTGTTCCGCATCCGGCCGGAGGAGTTCCGGGCGGGGAACTTCGGGGCGCAGGAGAACTGGGCGTTCCTGGACAACCGCTGGCAGTGGACGCGGGCGGCGGCGCCGTCGGTCATGCTGTCCGGGAACAGGATCGGCGAGTTCTCCGTCAAGCGGATCGGCACCACGTACTGCATGAGCTACTTCGACGTGGACGACTACGCGATCTGCACCCGCACCGCGCCCCGCCCGGACGCCGTCTGGACCGCCCCCAAGCCGCAGATCGTCGGCGACGGGCTGCCGCCCCACCACTGGGGCAAGCCGCAACTGCCCTTCCTCTACGGCGGATACATCCACCCGGGCAGCGCGAGCGCCACGTCACTGACCCTGATCGCGTCGCAGTGGCAGTCGGCGAACGGCGGCAAGACCCCCTACCGCGTGCTCCAGTACGACGGCATCCAGCCCTGACGGCTTCCCTTCCCGCGACACGGCAGGGCCTCCGTCCGCCGGGGGA